>MTPE01000340.1 GCA_002011835.1 Desulfarculaceae bacterium JdFR-95
CAACTGGCCTCGCAGGGCGGCAGCAGCGAAGGCCAGGCTCTGCTGGTAGATACGTTCCCTGAGCTCGGCCTGGCCCATCCAGGCCGCCACCGCCTCGCGCTCCATCTCCACCTCCTGCTGGGCCAACACCACCCGGATGAACTGATCCCAGCTCCCGAACAACTCCTCGACCCGCTGGGAGTAGCCCTCCCGCGGCAGCTCCACCTCGCGCACACCTCCCTCGGGGGTGGGCATGCGCACCGCACGCACGTTCTGCTCGATGTCCTGGCGGGTGAGGCGGCAGGTCTGGGGGTAGCGGAAGCCGTAGGGGTTGCACATGAGCAGGTGGTGGCCGGTGCTCCCGGCCCAGAAGCGGTAGGCCATCATGGAGTCCCACACCGTGACCAGCCTGCTCTGCACCGCCGTGGCCAGGTGCACCAGGCCGCCGTCCCGGCCCAGGAAGCCGGCCGCAGCCGCGATCAACGCCCCCAGCTCCTCCAGGGTGGAGGCGGGGTCGTCCATGGACAGGGTGGCGTCCACCACCTCCGCCAGCTCGCCGTAGTCCCGTGCCCCCACCGCCACCAGGTAGAAGTCCCGGGACAGGTCCTGGAGCAGCCGCCGCCACCAGGCCACGTCGTGCCAGAAGGAGTCGCTCCGTCCGGGATTGAGCGGGTACACCACCAGGGTGGGCCGGTCCCGGCCCAACAGCCCGGCCAGCAGGCGGGGCCGCTCCAGACGCAGATGCACGCTGGGGCGGTCGTCCCGCCGGGGTAGCTGGTAGTAGAGGCTGTGGGCCAGCACCGGATTGGCCCGCACCTGGTCCACGGGCAACACCGGCAACTCGATCTGGTGGATGGTGGTGGAGACCCAGGTCACCTCCCGTCCCGACCGCCCCACCGGCAGGGCGCGCACGTCCAGGCGGTTCCGCTCTGGGGCGGGGGGGGCCAGCTCGGCCACCAGGGGGTGGCCCTCCACCAGCTCCCGCAGGCCGTCCGGCGGGTCCAGGTGCAGGCGCACCGGACGGCCCAGGTTGCGGATGATCCCCAGCACCATGAGGGTGTCGCCCAGGGCCAGGCGCCCGGCCGGGGGGATGCAGGCGCCGTCCTGCAGGTCGATGTAGATGGGCACGCTCAGGCGCTCCACCGTATTGCGCAGGTGATAGGGGATGTCCTTGATCAGCACGGGCGAATCCTCCCCGGGATCAGGCGCTCACTGATCTTAGTATCGGCGGCGGCGGCTTGTCAAAACAGGCCGAAGATACCGACCGCCCTTTTCCCTGGTGGGCAAAAAGTGCCTCCCTCAAGGCGCCTCGACGGCCCTCCTCCCAGGTCACGGCGGAAATCTTCAGCCATTGTCATGTGTTATATACGCCACCCTGCCGCCGGATCTCCGGCACGTGGATTGCAGACGCTCTCGGCGTGACCCGTGGTCTCCAACCATGCCCGATGGGAGGACACCCGTGGCGGACACCACCACCACCAGCACCAGCAACCAATACTACCAGCTTCCCACGGCAGACTACTCCACCATCAGCGGCTCCATCACCTTCACCGGTCTGGCCTCGGGCACGGACTTCGATGCCATCATCAAGCAGTTGGTGGAGATCGAGTCCATCCACAAGAAACGGCTGGAGGCCTGGAAGAGCACCTGGGAGGCCAAGATAGAGTCCATGCGGGCGCTGAACCAGCGCCTGAACGCCATCGAGGAGGCGGCCGGGGCCATGGACACCGAGGAGGAGTTCATGNTGCGCACCGGTTCCACCAGNGACTCCAGCGTGGTCACCGCCACCGCCTCCTCCAGCGCCAAGACCGGGGCCTACTCGGTCACGGTGGGCACCAGCATCCACCACGTGCTGCGCTCGGTGGGCGTGACCAGCACCACCGTGGACGTGGTCCCCGAGTCCGGCGGCGACCTCTATCTCTACATCGGCGACACCCTCACCACGGTCTACATCGGCTCCACCTACTCCATCACCTCCATCGCCTACGCCATCAACGCCAAGGTGGGCACCTCCATCGCCAGCGTGAAGGACGACGGCACCACCAGCCGGCCCTACTACCTGGAGATCGAGAGCAACGTGGGCGGCGCCGCGGGCCGCATCACCGTGACCAAGAACCCCACCAACCTCTCCTTCGACTACAAGGACATGGTGGTGGCCGACGACTCCAACTGGGGTTCCAGCACGGTGACCATCCTGGGCCAGTTCTTCGGAGACAAGAGCACGGCCGAGACCTACAAGTACGTATTCTCGGTCAACGCCACTTCCACCACCGTGACCGTGGGCAGCGATGCCTTCAACCTGGTGTACGACGTCTACGACCTGGCCACCGGCACCACCATCTCCAGCGGCACCACCATCTCGGTCCCGGCCAGCTACGACCCCGACACCGACAGCCTGGAGGTGGAAAACGGCATCTACCTCAAGCTGGGCTCGGGCACGCTCACCACGGCCAACACCATCACCCTCTACGCCTATGCCAACGACATCGACGACCCCGAGCTGAGCACCTGGAGCGGGGTGACGGTCTACACCGACGGCAACTACCTGGGCACCACCAACAAGACCTACTCCTTCACCGTGGTCAGCGGCGGGGACATCAACAGCGGGGGCACCGCCGACACCGTCACTCTGCGCTGGACCGACTCCAGCGGCCGCACCGGCACGGTCAGCGTCACCCAGAGCGGATACGCCTACGACGTGGACATGGGCCTCAAGCTCAAGTTCGACGCCGGCACCCTGGTGGAGGGCGACACCTTCAGCGTCAACGTCTTCGCCCCCGACCTGCAGCAGGGCCAGGACAAGGGCCTGGCCCAGGCCACCAAGCTGGTACACTCCGGCTTCAAGGACGACACCACCACTGCGGTCACCACCAGCAGCGCCACCTTCTGCTACACCTACGCCGGCAAGACCATCACCGTCTCGGTCAGCGCGGGCAGCACCCTCAGCCAGCTGGTCAGTGCCATCAACAGCGACTCCGACAACCCCGGCGTCACCGCCAGCATCATCAACGACGGTCTGGGTCTGCCCGACAGCTACAAGCTGGTGCTCACGGGTCAAGACACCGGCGCGGCCTACCAGATCACCAACGTCTGGCACGACTTCACCGGCTCGGACTTCGCCAGCGGCGGAGACGTGGGCGGCGGCTTCTCCCGCACCCAGTGGGCCACCAACAGCATGATCAAAGTGGACGGCTACCCCTCCGAGCCCACCCGCTACCTGCAGCGCGACACCAACCAGGTGGAGGGCGTGATCGACGACGTGACCCTCAACCTGCACGACGCGGGCAGCGCCGTCATCACCATCAGCAACGACGTGGGCGCCATCTACGGCAAGATCGAGGCCCTGATCAATGCGGTCAACTACGCCCAGTCCTACATCCGTCAGGAGACCAAATACGACCCCGAGGGTGAGGAGACCGGCCTGCTCATCGGCAACTACAGCTACTACATCCTCAAGTCGCGCATCGACACCGCCCTGAACGAGAGCATAGACGGCCTCACCGACGGCACCGACCGCTATACCCACCTGGCCCAGGTGGGCATCCACACCGACCCCGACAACGACGGCATGTGGGTCATCGACAGCTCCACCCTCATGGAGGCCCTCAACGAAGACGTGGAGGCGGTGGCCAACCTGTTCATCTACAACTCCACGAAAGGGAGCACCGGCGCCGCCCGCCGCATGTACGACGAGATGGTGGACCTGACCGACCCCGACGACGGCACCCTCAACGTGCTCATCGACAACTACAACGACATCATCGACAACATCGACAAGAAGATCGAACGCGAGGAGAAACGCCTCAAGACCTACGAGGAACACCTGCGCGAGCGCTTCGCGCGACTGGAGGCCACTCTCTCGGAACTGAACGCCCAGGCCGCATACCTGGAGAGCGCCATACAACAGCTCCCCGGAAACAAGAAATAAGGGCTGAAACCGGGCCCTTCCCCCAGGGCCCCAAACCATAGAAGCGAGGTCGAGACATGCAGCACTACGGACAAAATCAGTACCGCAAGGCGCAAGTGGCCACGGTGGACCGAGGACGGCTCATCGTGCTCCTCTACGAAGGGGCCATCAGCTTCCTCACCAAGGCCCAGGCCTGCCTGCAGGAGGGAGACATCCCCGGCGCCAGCAACTTCATCAACCGCGCCCAGGACATCATCGACGAGCTCAACGCCTCGCTGAACATGGAGCAAGGCGGCGACATCGCCAGCAACCTGCGCCGGCTCTACCTGTTCATGGGCGACCAGTTGGTCAAGGCCAAGATCAAGGCCGACGTGGAGCCGATCAAGGACGTGGTGCGCATGCTCACCACCCTCAACGAGGCCTGGCGCGAAGCGGTGACCAAGCCCGAGGCCCAGGAGGTGCTCAGCCGCCAGCCCTCCCAGGTCAAGCCCCAGCTCCGCGGCGGGGTCAGGGTCTGAGCCGAGCGAGGCTCCACCACCCCGTACCCCTGCCTGCCGCCCCCACCTGCCCGGGCGGGAGGCAGGGGTGCGGCGTGCCGCGTTCACAGGCGAGGACGAGCCGGCCGCCGCCTCGGTCAAACTCCGAAGCTCCACCTAGCGGACTCGCGATGACCGCACGCAGACCCGCCTGGCCTGTGCTTTCCTCCAGACGGCCTAGCCGTGATCCTCATTGTAGCCCTGTTTGGGATGACAGGATGGAAAGAGTGAGTAAGGTCCTCCATCGGCCCGGTCTGGCAAGGCTGGACCGAAGGGACTTGGAGAAAGCCTCGTCCTCATTGTCTGGAGAAAAAAAAGACTCCCCTGGAGCTGAGAAAAACCGGTCCACACTTCTGCCAGGGGAGGATGGACACACCCTGCCAGGGGGAAAACGACCAGCTCAAAAGATGTGAACTCCTTCCCTGGCGTTTACACCTAGCCCAGCCGCGACAGGCGGTCCGGGCCGGCCCCAGCCGGGGGCACCGGCCGATAGGCCTGTACCAGACGGCGGCCCTGCTTGAGCCGGGCCAGGTCCTGGCTGGTCTGCCGGCGCATCTTCTCCAGGCGGCGCAGCGCCTGGCGGTCCAGCTCCAGGGCCTCGGCCAAGTCGCGCCGCAGCCCGGCCATCAGCTCGCCGTCCCGGCCGGCCAGCTCCTCCAGCCGGGGCAGCAGGCGGCGGTGCCAAGCCTGGAAGCGGTGGAAGGCGCGCCGTTGCCGCTGGCGGCTTTCCTCCAGGGCCTCCAGCTCACCCCGGCGCACCAGCCCGGCCACCACCCGGCTCTGGGCCAGATAGTCCGCGGCCAGCTCGCGCAGGCGCTTCAGGTCCTTCAGCACAGGGCTTGCTCCCGGATGAGGGGGATCAGCCGCTGCCAGGCGGCCAGCTCCTGGTTCAGGTCGTACTGCAGGATATCGGCCAACAGCACCCAATCTTCTTGCTCCTGGGCGGCCAACAGCTCGCCCACCAGGGCCGACAGCCGCTCCAGGCGCTCGGCGGCGCTGACCCCCTCGTGGCTCACCGCGGCGAAGTCCAGCCCCAGCACCTGGCGCGAGCTGCCCAGGACCTGCAGGAACAACTGCAGGCTCTCCAGGGTGCCCAGGTAGGCCTCCGAGGCCTCCACCTCGTCGCTGACCCGGAACAGCTCCGCCACCTTGGACACCGCGGCCATGATGGGCCCCAGGTAGTCGTCGGCGTGGGACAAGAAGTGCAGGGCCAGCTCGCGGGCGGGGATGGTCTCCACCTCCAGGCGCTGGATGGCCTCCCGCGGCACGCTCTCGGCCGGACCCAGCTCGGCCTCCTGGTAGGGCCGGCCGTTGACCCGCACCTCGGCCAGGGTGTGCTCGTCACCCAGGGCGCGGCTCATCAGGTCGTTGAGCACCTCCTGCAGGTTGGCCCCGGCCAACTCCTCGGCATAGGGCTTTCCGTCCACCATGACTTCCATGTCGTATCCTCCTAGGCTTCTCTCCCCGGCGTCTGTGAGGCCAGGGCGGCGAGCAGCTCCAGGGCCGCGGCCGGTGCCTCGGCCGGCGGCCGGTCCTCCGCGGCCGGACCCAGGGTGTGGGTGAGCAGCCGCTCCATGCGGTGATAGTAGGTGTGCTCGGCCAGCACCCGGCGGTAGCCCGCCGCAGCGATGCGCTGGCGCTGGTCCGGGTGGGCCAGGTAGTGATGGGCCATCTCCACCAGCTCCTCCTCCCGGGTGAAGACCGCCACCTCCCGGCCCGGCCGCAGAAGCTCCTCCAGTCCCCGCACCCGGTCCACCAACTGGAAGCCGCCGCAGGCCGGCACCTCCAGGGTGCGGGGATTGACGAAGTCCTGTGAGGCCACCCCGTCGGTGGGCTCGGGCGAGGAGTGCAGGTTAACCACCACGGCGCAGGCGTTGTAGACCTTGACCACCTCCTGGCTGCTCAGGCGCCGGCCGCCCTCGGCCACCAGAGGGGCCAGGGGGCCCTGCCGCGGCCAGGAGGTGCCCCAGATGCGCAGNCGCAGGCCCCGCTCCACCAGGTGGCTGAAGATGCGCACCCGGTTGGGGTAGCCGCAGCCCATGAAGCCCACCGGCGCCCCCCAACGCAGGCGCTCCTCCGCACTCAGCTCCAGGGGACGGTGTACCGGGGGATGCGCCGCCATGGGCAGGAAGGCGTGGTTGGCCCCCAGGGCCTCCAGCTCCGCGGCCAGCTCCTCGCCCTGGATGTGGAAGAAGTAGTCGTAGGCCCCGGCCACCTCCCGGAAATAGGTCATGTGGCGGTAGTTCTCGATGAACCAGAAGGCCACCACCGCCCCGGTGCGCCGCAGGGCCCGGATGTAGGGCACCGACAAGGGGGCCTGGGCCAGGACCAGCACCAGGTGGGGGGCGAACTCCTCCGCCGCCATGAGGGCCAGCTCGCCCAGGAACGAGATCATAGGCGCGCGCACCCGGTCCAGGCGGTCCTCGCCCAGAGGGCTGCGCCGGATCAGGTCGTAGAGGGGGGCGATCTTCTCCAGAGGCAGGGTGCGCACCCGGCAGCCCAGCTCCTCCAGGGCCTCGGCGCACCACCAGGCCACGGGCAGCGACCCTCCCAGCACCGGCGGCACCACCAACACCCGCGGCGAGGCCGGCCGCGGCGGGCGGGCCTGGTCCGGGGAATCGGCCTCCAGGCGCCGGGCCAGGGCCTCGGCCTGGGCCGGACGCAGCCGGGCGTAGGAGCGCAACAGGTAGAGCGACCGCCCCCCCAGCTCGCCCAGCTCCTCCAGGGTGGTGCCCAGGCGCACCCGGCTCAGGAGCCGGGTCAGGTCGCGGCTGGCCAGGGCCAGGCGCAACAGCCCCGCGTCCGGCTCCCACACCACCAGGTCGCGGTCGGCCAAGGGCTCCAGGTGGTAGCCCAGGCCGAAGCCGAAGGCCACCAGGGGGCCGTCCGGGGCCTGCTGGGCCAGGCGGCGGCCCTCGGCCACCGGGTCCACGCTGGAGGTGAGCCAGCGCCGACCCAGGCGCAGGGCCGGCGGGCCGGTGCGGCTGGGCAGCACCTCGGCCTGGGGCGAGGGCGGGGTGTTCTCCAGGCGCGCGGCCAGCTCGGGCTGGCGCTGGGCCAAGACCAGCAGGTTGCGGTGCAGATGGTCCACGGCTCATCCTCCTGGGGTGGCTCGGGCCAGGCCATGGGGCACGGCGCAGCGGCTGCGTTCGGCGCACAGTTCCAGGACCTGGGTCGCAGCGGCGCAGGCCGCCTCCAGACGCGGCGGCGCCCCCGGCCCCACCAGCCCGGCCAGGGACTGCAGGGCCGGCACCTGGTTCAACACCCGGCGCGCGGCCAGGGCGTCACCGCGGCCCGCGGCCTGGGCCAGAGTGGCGGCGGCCCGGGCCACGGCGGCCAGGTCTTGCTCCTGGGGGTGGGGCCGGTATTCGGCCTCCAGCTCCGCGGCCAGG
>MTPE01000228.1 GCA_002011835.1 Desulfarculaceae bacterium JdFR-95
GACCGGCGGGCAAGCTCTCACTTGCCCGCCGTTTCAAGGAGGGGTGACGACCGTGAGCCTTGGGGGGTTCATCTCGGCCGTCGTTGGGGTGCCCGAGGGGACCGGGACACCCGCTAGTTGACGGTCCGCCGTCGCGGACCAGGGAACCCTATGCATAGGCAGAGGTGAGTCGCACCTCTGCGGTCACGGCCTGGATCTCGGCCAGCCGCCAGGGGTTGCTGGCCGCGATCTGGGCCGCGGTCTGGCGCAGCACTTCCTGCGCCTGGGCCGGGTTCAGGCCGTGGTAGCCGGCCAGCAGCCGTAGGGACAAGCGCCGGGTGCGATAGAGCTGCTCCGGCGTGATGCCGCCACGTTGGCCGGTATCAGCCTGGGTCCGGCCTCCTGCCCGCTTGCCCTCGTGGGGCGCGCGCGTAGAGGCGTCCGTACCGGGCGCCTCCTGCCCGAGCTGGGCCAGCGAGCTGATGGAGATGATGTCCATGGCTACACTCGTCTACAGGTAGTCCCCCCGCCGGAACTTGAGGGCCTCCACCTGGGCCCGTGCCAGGGCCTGTTGGGCCAACTCCTTGAGGGAGGGGTCCACCTCTCCTGCCTGCAGGGCCTCGGCCAGGGACTGGGCCTGGGCCTCCAGCTCCACGGCCAGGGGCTCCACCTCCTTCAGGGTGCGGTTGGGGTCGCCCAGGGCCTGGCCGTAGCGCTCCATGGCGTCCAGCAGACCGCCCACCTGGTACCACACTGGCGGCAGACCGGGCTGGGGAGGCTTGGGCGGGGTGATGCCCTGGCCTTCCACCGGGGCGGTGCTCTGTCCGGGGGTCTCCACCGCCTCCCGCAGGGCGTCGGCAAAGGAGCGGCCCTGGTTGCCGGGGCTGGTACGGGCCGGCTGGTTGGTGGGGACCTGCGAGGGGGTTATTACGCCGCCTTCTATCTTCATGGCCTGTTGCTCCACTCCGGTTTGTCTGGGGTGAAAGCAATAGGTATGCCAGAAGGAGGAATTCCGTATAGGTAAGTTTTTTCGTGCGGTTATGCTGGCGCCCCTGCTTCCAGGGGGCGGCATTTTTTGCCGCCCCCTGGAAGCAGGGGCAGAAAAGGCGGGGTTTTCGGCCTCCGGGCTCAGCGCTGGGGGGAGTAGATCACGGCCAGGATCAGGGTGGGGCCCTGGCCGTGGGGGCGTACCAGGTGGGGTACGGTGGAGTCGTAGTAGATGCAGTCGCCCGGGCCCAGCACCTCGCGGGCCTCTCCCACCAGGGCCTCCATTTCACCCTCCAGCACGTAGATGAACTCCTCGCCGTCGTGGGTGGAGGGGGCCACGTCCTGGCTGGCTCCGGTGAGGGTGACCAGGAAGGGTTCCATGGAGCGGTTGCGTTTCTTGGGCGCCAGGGCCTGGTAGGAGTAGCCGTAGGAGGTCTGGCGGGTGTGGGGGTATCGGCTCATGTCCTGGCGCTCGGCGACGCGCACCACGGTGTAGGGTCGATCCTCGCCGNTGGCGATTAGGGTGCCCAGGCGCATGTCCAGGGCCTTGCCCAGGCGCACCANCACGCCCAGGGGCGGGTTGGAGCGACCGTCTTCGATGGCAGTGAGTTCCTCCTCGCTCAGGCCGGTACGCTGGGCCAGGTCGGTGAGGGTGAGGCCTTTGCTCTCGCGCACCTGGCGCACCCGCTGGCCCACTGGCGCGCTGGTCTCCGCGGCGGGCTCGCCGGCGGCCTGGGCCGCCACCTCGGCCAGCTCGGACACGCCGGCCAGGTAGTCGTCTTCGCGCTGGCTGCCGCCCACGGTGTCCATCTGGTCCATCAGCTCGTGGTGGCCGTTTTCCTGTTGGCTCATGCTCTCCTCTCCCGACCGGCCTCTTTGTCCGGCCCTTGGGGTGGGGGTGTGGTCTGGGGCGGCGGTATGACCTGCCCCGTTGGCTCATTGTTCACCCCGCGGGGCCGCTTATGTCAAGGGCTTTGCTGTGGGGCTTCAAAGCTCCTGGGCGGCGAAGGCGGCTCCGCGCTGCAGGGCCTGGGTGTTGATGGGGATCATCTTGTGGTAGCGGGGGTCCAGGGCCTCGGGCAGGGCCTTGATCACCTGTTTGACCGTGATCACGCCGCTGAGCTGGGCCAGCACCCCCAGCATGACCATGTTGGCCAGNCGGCTGTTGCCCACCTCCTGGGCCAGCTCCAGGGCCGGGANCATGAANACCTTGTTGGTGCGGGCCTGGAAGTGGTCGCGNTCCACCAGGCTGGCGTTGACCAGGACCATGCCTTTCTTNAGCACGCGGGGGGCGAACTTCTCGGCCGAGGGCCGGTTCATGACCACGGCGCACANNGGCTCGTGGACGATGGGCGAGCCCACGGGACGGTCGCTGATCACCACGGTGCAGTTGGCGGTGCCACCGCGCATCTCCACGCCGTAGACCGGCATGTAGGTGACCTGTTTGCCCGCCTCCATGGCCGCGGTGGCCAGGATGTTTCCCATCAGCATCACGCCTTGGCCGCCGAAGCCGGCGATGATGGTGTCGAAGTACATGCTCAACTCCCAGGGGAATCAGTCTGCGGCTGCGTCCTTGAACACGCCCAGGGGGAAGTAGGCGGTCATGGCCTTGCCCACGTGGGCGTTGGCCTCCACCGGGGTCATCTTCCAGTTGGTGGGGCAGGCGCTCAACACCTCCACGAAGGAGAAGCCCCAGCCCTCCAGTTGGTACTGGAAGGCGCGGGCCAGGGCGGCCCGGGCCTTCTTCAGGTTCTTGATGCGGTCCACCGCCACCCGGGCCACGAAGCCGGCGCCCTCGCAGGTGGCCAGCATTTCGGCCATGCGGATGGGGGCTCCGGCTTCCTCGCGGCGGCGGCCGTAGGGGCTGGTGGTGGTGACCTGGCCCTCCAGGGTGGTGGGAGCCATCTGGCCGCCGGTCATGCCGAACACGGCGTTGTTCACGAACACCACGGTGAAGTTCTCGCCCCGGTTGGCGGCGTGTACGATCTCGGCGGTGCCGATGGCGGCCAGATCGCCGTCGCCCTGGTAGGTGAACACGAAGCAGTCGGGCCGGGCCCGCTTCACCCCCGTGGCCACGGCCGCGGCCCGGCCGTGGGGGCTCTCCACCACGTCCACGTCGAAGTAGTCGTACAGGAACACCGAGCAGCCCACGCTGGCCACGCCGATGGTGCGGGTGCGCAGGCGGTGGGCGTCGATCTGCTCCGCCACCAGGCGGTGGATGATGCCGTGGTGGCAGCCGGGGCAGAAGTGGCTGATCCGCTTCTTCAGCGACCGCGGCGGGGTGAACACGCTGATCCTCTTGGCCTTGGGGCTCATCGTCCGCCTCCCTTCCCGCGCCACACCTTCAAGACCTCGCGCATCAGTTCCTTGGGGGTGGGTATGGAGCCGGGGGGGCGGCCGTAGAAGTCCACCGGCACCCGTCCCTCCACGGCCAGGCGCACGTCCTCTACCATCTGGCCGGTGTTGAGCTCGATCACCATCAGGTGTCCGGCCTGCTCCCCCGCCTGGCGGATGGCCTGGGCGGGGAAGGGGTAGAGGGTGATGGGCCGCAGCAGGCCCACGGCCTTGCCCTGGGCGCGCAGCATGTCCACCGTGGTCTTGAGGATGCGGCCCACCGAGCCGAAGGCCACCAACACCAGCTCCGCGTCCTGGCAGGCGTACTCCTCCCAGCGCACCTCCTTCTGCATGCGCTGGTACTTCTTCCACAGCTTCCAGTTCTGTTTGGTCAGCTCGCCCTCGGCCAGGTAGAGCGACTTGAGTATCTGCTGGGGTCGTCCCCGGCAGCCGGTGAGCGCCCAGGGCTTGGCCGGAGGTTTGCGGCGGTAGGGCCGGGGCAGCACCGGCTCCTTGATGTTGCCGATCAGGGCGTCNCCCAGGACCACCACCGGGTTGCGGTACTTGTCGGCCAGGTCGAAGGCCAGCATGGTCAGGTCGTAGTTCTCCTGGGCGGTGGATGGGGCCAGCACCAGGGTGCGGTAGTCGCCGTGGCCGCCGCCGCGGGTAGCCTGGAAGTAGTCGCCCTGGCTGGGGTGGATGCCGCCCAAGCCGGGGCCGGAGCGGCTCATGTTGACGATGACCCCGGGGATCTCCGAGCCGCACAGGTAGCTGATGCCTTCTTGTTTGAGGCTGATGCCCGGGCTGGAGGAGCTGGTCATGGCCCGGGCCCCGGTGGCGGCCGCGCCCAAGAGCATGTTGATGGAGGCGATTTCGCTCTCGGCCTGGATGAACACCCCGCCCACCTTGGGCAGGTGGGCGCTCATGTACTCGGGGATGTCGTTCTGGGGGGTGATGGGGTAGCCGAAGTAGAAACGGCAGCCCGCAGCGATGGCCCCCATGGCGATGGCCTCGTTTCCTTTGACCAGAACTCGTCGCGCCATTGGTCGCTTTCCGTCCTCGCTGGCGGCGGGCGTCTCGCTTCTGAGGGTGAGGCGCCGGGATTCCGCCTGTGGTTCACCTTGGGGTTCAGCCGGTCTTCTTGCCCCGCCGTCCGGCCTCGCGATAGACGCGCAGGGCCATGTCCGGGCACATCTCGGCGCAGAAGCCGCAGCCCACACACTCGGTGCCGCGGCGCACGCGCACGTAGGCGTAACCCTGGGCGTTGAAGCGGGGCCCGATCTCCAGATGGCCCTTGGGGCAGGCCTCGATGCACAGCCCGCAGCTCTTGCAGCGTTCCTTGAGCACCCTCACCTGCGGCATGGTCTCTCCTCTCTATTCCGGCAGCGCGGCCAGGACCTTCTCCAGGCCCTCGGGGTCCTCGAAGCCCAGCACCTGGGCCTGGGGCGCGGTCTTCTTGATCAGCCCCGCCAGCACCTTTTTGGGGCCGGCCTCGATGAAGACCTCCACCCCCATCTCCAGCATGGCCTCCACGCTCTGCACCCAGCGCACACTGGAGGTGAGCTGGGCCTTGAGCTGGCGTTTGACCTCGGCCGCGTCCCGGGTGGGGCGGGCGCTGGTGTTGGGCACCAGGTGGCGCACCAGGGGTTGGAACTCCACCCGCTCGATGGCCTCCTCCATCTCCTGGCCGGCCTGGGCCATGAGCGGACTGTGCCAGGCGCCGGAGACCTTCAGGGGGATCACCTTGTAGCCNTCGGCCTTGGCCAGCTTGCCCGCCTCGGTCACCGAGCCCTTGTCCCCGGTGATCACGGTCTGCACCGGGGTGTTGAAGTTGGCCGGCTGCACGATGCCCCCCACCCGGCCGCAGATCTCGGCCACGGCCTGGGGCGAGGCGCCCATGACCGCGGCCATGGCTCCGGGCTGGGTCGCGGCCTCGCGTTCCATGAGCCGACCCCGCAGCGCCACCAGCTCCAGGCAGGTGGCGGGGTCCAGGGCTCCGGCCGCCACCAGGGCGGGATACTCGCCCAGGCTGTGGCCCGCCACCACCACCGGCTCCACCCCCGCCTCCGTGAGCGCCTGCCAGCACACCAGATCCACCGCGGCCATGGCCGGCTGCAGGTTCACGGTCTGGGTCAACTCCTCCAGCGGCCCTTCGAAGCACAGACGGGCGATGGGCAGGCCGCTCTTCTCTTCGGCCAGGGCGAACAGCTCGCGCGCCGCGGCCGAGGCCTGGTGAAAGGCCCGGCCCATGCCCACCCACTGCGAGCCCTGACCCGGAAACACCACCGCTATCTTGCTCATCGCACCTCCTCCTGGTCCTGCGACCCGCCCAAGCTACCCGAGAGCGCGGGCTGCTGTCAACGCGGCCCGCCCGGCTCGGCCCGGGAAACGAAAAGAGGCTCCTCCGGCAGGCGCCGGGCCGGCCCGGTCAAGGCTGGTCCCTGGCCACCCTTGTTGGGCTCATGGCCTTGACCGGGCCGGCCCGGGATGAACAGGATCGTGCGCTCGTCTTTGTGAGGAAAAGGTACTACACGGATTCATGGCCTCGGCATCCCGGTTGTGGTCCAAGTAAGAAACCATGATCATTTTCCTCGCAAAGACGACGAAATATCATCCCCTCCCCTGTGCTGGCGGCCTGGGCCGCAATCCCAAGGTGCCTGTCACTCCGCCATTTGCGGGATGAGCCCGAAAAAAAAGGCCGCCTGGCCCAAGCCGGCCGGCCCACCGGCCCTCAGTCCCGGGCCGGGTNCAGNTCGCCCCGCTGCCAGGGCTCCAACACCTGGCGCGCGCGCTCCACGTCGCGGGCGATCTGCTCGGCCAACTCCNGGGGCGAGTCGAAGCGCATCTCCGGCCGCAGGTACTCCACGAAGTGCACCTTGATGTACTGCCCGTAGAGGTCGCCCTGGTAGTCCAANAGGTGGGTCTCCACACTGAGACCCTCGCCGGGGAAGGTGGGCGCCTGNCCGATGTTGTTGGCCCCCATGAGCAGGCGTCCGTCCTCCAGCTCCACCAGCACGGCATACACCCCGGCCCCGGGCAGCAGCTCGTCCTCCACCCTCAGGTTGGCGGTGGGGAAGCCCAGCAGCCGGCCGCCCCGGCCGTGGCCGCTGGTCACGCGTCCGGCGATGCGGTAGTGCCGGCCCAACAGCCGCCGGGCCGTGGCCATGTCGCAGGCCCGCACCACCTGGCGCACCCGGGTGGAGCTGACCGCCAGGCCGTCCACCATCACCGGAGGCACCACCTCCACGGCAAAGCCGAAACCTTCGCCCTTGCTCTTGAGCAGCTCCACGTCGCCCAGGCCGCGGCGGCCGAAGGCGAAGTCGTAGCCCACCACCACCCCCTTCACCCTCAGGCGCCCCACCAACAGCTTGTCCACGAAGTCGTCCGCGGAAAGCGCGGCGAAGTGCTCGTCGAAACGCACGCACAGGGCCACGTCGATGCCTTGTTCGGCGATCAGCTCCAGCTTCTGCTTCAGGGGGGTGATCAGGGGCAGGTTCACCGCCGGCCGCAGCACCCGCATGGGGTGGGGTTCGAAAGTCATGACCATGGCGGTGCCCTGGTGCTGGCGGGCCAGCTCGCGGCAACGCCGCAACAGGGCCTGGTGACCGCGGTGTACGCCGTCGAAGTTGCCGATGGTCACCACCGGATGCCGATAGCGCCGCCGCAGCTCCTCCAGGCCGGAGATTACTTCCATGACTACGCCTTTGTCATTGAAATCAGGGCCAAAGCGCCCGCCCCTCCCTCNAGGGGGCTTGACAACCACGAGGCAGGATTATAGACTTCGGCTCGNCNCAAGGCAAGTGCGCGTGCCGAAGTGGCGGAATTGGTAGACGCGCTAGGTTCAGGGTCTAGTGGGCGCATGCCCGTGGGAGTTCGAGTCTCCCCTTCGGCACCAGAAATCCAAAAGCGTCGTAATCCTCATGGGTTACGGCGCTTTCCCTTTCGTTGGGCGCGTATAGGGCGCGTCCGGGCGCGCGCCGGTCCAGCCGGTTGACCGCCTCCCGGTTGCTGCTGGGGATCAGGTGGCCATAGATGTCCACCGTGGTCTGGATGCTGGAATGACCTAGCTGCTCCTTCACGTAGACTGGGCTCTCCCCGTTGCTGAGCAGCAGGCTGGCGAAGGTGTGCCGGATGTCGTGGAACCTCATGTCCCGCAGTCCGGCCTTGCGGAGAATCCTCTTGAAGTAGTGCCGGACGCTGTTCTGGGCCCAGGGCTTCCCGTGGCGGTGGAAGACCCACTTCACGATTTCTCCACGTCCCTCGGCGAGAGCCTCCCGTTTCCGCTTCGTCAGAAGCCCCTTCAGGGTCTCGAGGAGCTGGTCCGACATGTCCACCCGACGGGTCCTTCCCGTCTTGGTGCCGCTCACCTTGCCGCACTTGAAGGAGCGGCGCACCAGGATGAACCTGCCGTGCCAGTCGATGTCGCCCCATTGGAGGGCCAGAAGCTCCCCCAGGCGCATCCCGGTCCGGAAAGCGCACAGGAAGAAGGGGTAGTGCTGGGGATAATGCTTC
>MTPE01000367.1 GCA_002011835.1 Desulfarculaceae bacterium JdFR-95
GGGCGGAGCCTCGGGCGGGGCTGGGGCCTCGACCTCGGCCGGAGCCGGTTCGGAAGGCGGCTCCGAGGGCGGCGCCGCGGCAGGCTCCGGGGCGGGCGCAGAAGCCTCCTCCGGGGCGGTGGCCTCGGCTGCGGCCTCGGCCGGCGGCGTCTCTGGAGCGGGCGGCTCGGGCTCGGGCTTCAGCTTGCGGCGGCGGCGACGGATCACCCGGGTGGACACCCGCTTCTCCTGCACCACCTCCGAGCGGGTGGACAGGACCTTCTCCCGCACCATATCCGCTTCCTCGGGCGTGAGCGTGCTCATGTGGTTGCGCACGTCCAGCCCCAGGTCGATGAGCTGCCGGACCAGCTCCTTGTTGTCGATCTTGAGCTCTTTGGCCAGCTCGTAAACCCGCATCTTGGCCATCAATGTCTCCTAGCCCTTCTCTGCTTCACTCTCGGCCTGCTCCGGCCCTTCCAAAGCGGTGAAGACCTCGCGCCAGGCCTCCTCGCCCAGGCGGCGGCGAAATACTCGGTCGCGTCCCTTGTCCCGGGCCAGCCGCTCCAGACAGTCCCGGCCCGGACACAGCCAGGCTCCCCGGCCCGGCAGGCGGCGGCGGTGGTCGAACACCACCTTGCCCCCCACCACCACCATGCGCCGCAACTCCTCACGCGGGGCCCGGCGGCCACAGGCCACACAGGTGCGTATGGGCCGGTGCCGGCCCCGCGCCGCCACGATCTAGGCTTCCTCCCGTTCAGGCTCCGGCGGCTCCGCAGAGGAGGCCGGCGCCTCTGGTTGGCCGGCCTTCTCCGCAGCGCTTTCCTCTGCTTCCTCGCTCGGTGAGGCGGCTTGTTCCTCGGCCGCCTCCGGGGCCTCTGCACCCGCCTCCGCCTCCTGCGAGACGCTGGCGCCGGACTCTGCGGCCTCGGGCTGGACCTCGGCCTGACTCTGGTCGCTCTCCTGCCCGGCCTGGCCCTCCGGGGCCGTCTCGGCTGCGGTCTCGCCCTCACCGCCGGTCTCGGCCTCGCTCTGGGCCTCGCTGGCGGCCTCGGTTTCGGCCTCGGCTTCGGCCGCGGCCTTCTCCTCCAGGTAGCGCTTGGCGTCGGCGATGAGCTGCAGGGCCTTGTCCTCGCTCACCCCGGGGATGGTGGCCAGCTCGGCGGGGTCGGCCTCGGCCAGGGCCTCGGCCGAGCCGTAGCCGGCCTGGAACAACACGTCGGCCCGCACCTCGCCCACGCCCACCACGTCCAACAGCGAGCGGTAGCCCGCGCGCAGGGCCTCGCTGTACTTGCTCTCGCTCTTCACGTCGATGCGCCAGCCGGTGAGCTTGGAGGCCAGGCGCACGTTCTGCCCCCGCCGGCCGATGGCCAGCGAGAGCATCTCGTCCGCCACGATCACCTCCATGGAACGGTTCACCTCGTCCACGATCACGCGGCTGATCTCGGCCGGGGCCAGGGCGTTGACCACGTACTTGGCCGGGTCGGGGTCGTAGGCGATGATGTCGATCTTCTCGCCCCGGAGCTCCTGCACCACCGCCTGCACCCGGCTGCCCTTCATGCCCACGCAGGCCCCCACCGGGTCCACGTCGCGGTCGCGGCTGCTCACCCCCACCTTGGTGCGGCTGCCCGGCTCGCGGGCGATGCCCTCGATGGTCACGATGCCCTCGGCGATCTCGGGCACCTCCAGCTCGAACAGGGCCTGGATGAAGCCGGGGTGGGTGCGGCTGAGGATGATCTGGGGGCCGCGGCTGATGCGCTTGACGTCCAAGACGTAGGCCCGGATGCGGTCGCCGGGGCGGTAGCCCTCCCGTGGCACCTGCTCCTTGTTGGGCAGGATGGCCTCGGTGCGCCCCAGGTTGACGATGATGTTGCCCTTGTCGAAGCGCTGGACGATGCCGTTGATGATCTCGCCCTTGCGGTCCTTGTAGTCCTCGTAGATGATGTCCCGCTCGGCGTCCTTCATGCGCTGGATGATGACCTGCTTGGCGCTCTGGGCGGCGATGCGGCCGAACTCGCTGGTGTCCACCTTGACCCCCAGCTCGTCGCCCACCTGGCACTCCGGGTCCAGCTTCAGGGCCTCCTCCAGGCTGATCTGGGTCTCGGGGTCGGTGACCTCCTCCACCACCTCCTTGAACTCGAAAATCTCCACCTCACCCAGCTCTTCGTTGTAGGCTACGTCCACCTCCACCCGGGAGCCCAGCTTGCGCCGGGCGGCCGAGCGCATGGCCTCCTCCAAGGTGGCGATCAGTATCTCCCGGTCCAGGCCCTTCTCGCGGGCAACCTGGTCGATCATGTTCTTGAGCTCACTCATGGCTCGACTTCTCCGTCCGCCCCGGACTCCTCCAGGGCCAGGTTGGCCTTGGCCACCCTCTCCAGGGGAAAGGCCCGGCGGCCTCCAGCCACCTCCAGCAGCACTTCCTCCCCCTGCAGGCCCAACAGCCGGCCGCGGAAGGTCTCGGTGCCACCAGCTTCGTCCCGTACCACCAGGCGCAACCAGCGGCCGGCGAACAGCTCGTACTCGCGCCGGCTCTTGAGGCGCCGGGTCAGCCCCGGCGAGCTCACCTCCAGGTGGTAGCTCACCGGGATCAGGTCCTCCACGTCCAACAGGTCCGAGACCTGGCGGCTGACCAGGGCGCACTCGTCCAGGGTCACGCCGCCCTCGGGCCGATCCACGTACAGCCTCAGCACCCAGCCCCGGCCCTCGCGCCGCCAGGACAACTCCACCAGGATCAGCCCTTCGGAGCGCACCACCGGCTCCAGAAGCTCTATCAGCCGCTGGCTCAGCTCGGCTTCCGAAGCCACCGGTCCGCTCGCCTCGTCCCAGGCCATCATCCTCTCCGCCCCCCGGGTCCCTATGACCTCCTCGCGCAAAACTACCCTCTCCGCCGCCACCGCCCCCAACACGACGGCCCCGCACCCACGGGCGCCACCCAGCCCGCGCGGGGCCGTGGACCGAACGAATCTGTCGGCGTAGCTTGGTTGGCCCAAAGAAGCCGGCCAGATCGAATCGGGTCCACTAATCGAAGCAAGCCCCCGGCCACCGGAGGACGGCGGCCGAAAGGCCCCCTCAAAAAGGGACACCCCGCCTTTCAGGCAGGAAACACCCACTACCGGCGCCTCCTGCTGGCGGGCGGCAAACGGTCGTGCAACGGGTGGAGCGGGCAACGGGAATCGAACCCGCGACTCCGAGCTTGGGAAGCTCGTACTCTACCAACTGAGTTATGCCCGCTCGCTCGCCATGCCAAATTATAGTGGAAAACCCAGCCTTGACAAGGGTGTAATTGCGCCGCGGGCGAGGGTGGGACAAGGACTCTCTCCGGCGGCAGTGAGGTCAGGGAGGCGGTTTCAGTCAAGCCTTGACCCGAATCTTGAGGGGTGAGCCACGCCCTCTCTTTCCCGCCACCGGCTTCAGGATTGATTTTGCCCCCCCGCCCTGCTATGCCTAGCCCAGTGATCACTCAGCGGAGAGGCGTCATGAGCGAGCTTTCCTCCTGCCTGGCCCGGCTCAAGGCCGAGGTAATCGAGGCCGGCTGGTGCGTGGCCTGCGGCGGTTGCCTGGGCCTGTGCCCCCACCTCATCTTCTACGACGGACGGGTGGCCGCGCCCGACCCCTGCGACCTGACCCGCGGCCGCTGCTACGACCTGTGTCCCCAGGTGCCCCGGCCGCCTGCGGAAGACCTGCGCCGCCGCCTGCACCAGGACCTGGGCAACGCCTACCAGCCCCCCCTGGGGCCGGTGCAGGAGGCCTGGCAGGCCCGGGCCCAAGACCCCCGGGTGCGGGAGGCGGCCCAGTACGGCGGCGTGGTCAGCACCCTGGTGGCCCTGGCCCTGGAGACCGGCCTGGTGGGTGAGGCGGTGCTCACCCGCCGCGGCGAGCGCGGCGCCCCGGAGGGCTGCCGGGTGCGGGAGCCCGGGGAGGTGCTGGCCTGCGCGGGCTCGCTCTACGCCGCGGCAGGCACCCTGAGCTGGCTACACCAGGCCCTGGCCCAGCCGGAGGAGAACCACCCCCTGGCCCTGGTGGGACTGCCCTGCCAGGTCACCTCCGCCCGCCTGGCCCAGGACCACCCCGACTACCCCCAGGCCCGGCGCCTGCGCTTGGTGATCGGCCTGTTCTGCACCTGGAACCTGGACGCCCGGGGCTTGCGCGCGCTGCTGGCCCACCACGGCGTGGTCGGGCCGGTGCGCAAGTATGACATACCCCCGCCTCCGGCCGAGGTGTTCCTGGTGGATCACGCCGGCGGCCGTCTGGAGATACCCCTGGCCGAGGTACGCCGGCACACCCTGGCCGGCTGCAGCCGCTGCCCGGACATGACCGCCGAGCTGGCCGACGTCTCGGTGGGCGCGGTGGAGGGCCGGCCCGGCTGGAACACCCTGCTGGTACGCACCGCGGCCGGGGCGGAGCTGGTGGCCCAGGCCCGGCGGCAGGGGCGGCTCACCCTGGAGCCGGCCGAGCCTGCGGCCCTGGAGCACCTCACCCAGGCCGCCCAGGCCAAGCACCAACGCGCCGCCCAGGCGGGCAAGGAGGGCTAGAGCCATGGCCGACCTCACCCAGCTCGTCCCCGGAGAGATCACCCTGCTGCAAGGCAACGAGGCCATCGCCCGCGGCGCCCTGGAGGCGGGGGTGAGCTTCGCCGCCGCCTACCCCGGCAACCCCTCCAGCGAGATCCTGGAGGCCCTGGCCGACAGCGCCGAGAGCGCCGGCATCTACGTGGAGTGGTCGGCCAACGAGAAGGTGGCCCTNGAGAGCGCGGCTGCGGCCTCCTTCAGCGGGTTGAGGGCCATGGCCTCCATGAAGCAGAACGGGGTCAACGTGGCCCAGGACTTCATTTGCAACCTCACCATCAGCGGCTCCGGCCCCGGTGGCATCCTGCTGGTCACCTGCGACGACCCCTCGGGCATCTCCTCCACCAACGAGCAGGACGCCCGCTTCATCGCCCGCCTGGCCGACCTGCCCCTGCTGGAGCCGTCCACCCCGGCCGAGGCCCTGGCCATGGTGCGCTTCGCCTTCGAGCTGTCCGAGGCCATCGAGAACCTGGTGGTGCTGCGCAGCCTGAGCCGGCTGTCCCACACCCGGGCCGGCATCGTGCCCGGCCCCCTGCCCCAGGGGCGTCCCCGCCCCCGCTGGGACCCGGCGGTGCGGCGTTTCACCATCCCCGTGGTGCCCCTGCACCAGAGGATGCACCAGAAGCTGGAGAAAGCCGGCGGCATCATGGCCCAGAGCGGCTTCAACCGCTACACCGGCCCCGCCGCGCCCGAGCTGCTCATCATCGCCAGCGGCAGCAGCGCCCTGTACGCGGCCGAGGCCCTGGAGCTGCTTAAGGCCGCGGACCGGGTGGGCATCCTCAAGCTGGGCTGCACCTGGCCCCTGGACCGCGAGCGCATACTGGAACACGTGGCCGCCAGCGAACAGGTGCTGTTCGCCGAGGAGGTGGATCCCTTCCTGGAGAACGAGATCAAGGCCCTCATCGCCCAGGAGGGCCCCCGCCTGGGGGTGAAGCGGCTCTACGGCAAGGCCTCGGGACACCTGCCCGCGGTGGGCGAGCTGTCCCCCGGACGCCTGGCCCGGGCCGTGGCCGGGATCCTGGGCCTCGACTGGCAGGAGGTGGAGCCGGACTACCGGCGCCGCGTCACCCAGGTGGTGGAGGAGCTGGTGCCGCCGCGGGAGTTCGGCTTCTGTCCGGGCTGCCCCCACCGCGCCTCCTACTGGAGCATCAAGCAGGTGCTGGCCGCGGACGGGCGCGCGGGGCTGGTCTCGGGCGACATCGGTTGCTACACCCTGGGGGTGCTGCCCACCGGCTACCGCCGGGTGAACTCGGTGCACTGCATGGGCTCGGGCCTGGGGGTGGCCTCCGGCCTGGGCCAGCTCCACCGCTTCGGCTTCGACCAGCCCGTGATCAGCGTGGTGGGCGACAGCACCTTCTTCCACGCCGCCCTGCCCGCCCTGGTCAACGCCCACTGGAACCAGGCCCGCTACGTCCTGGTGGTGCTGGATAACTCGGCCACGGCCATGACCGGCTTCCAGCCCCATCCCGGTACGGGCGAGACCGCCACCGGCGCCCCTGGCACCCAGGTGGACGTGGAGCGGCTCTGCCGGGGGCTGGGGCTGGCGGTGACGGTGGTGGACCCCTACGACCTGGCCGCCACCCAGCGGGTGCTCTATGAGGCGGTCCAGGACCCCTCTCCCGGGGTGAAGGTGCTGGTGTTCCGGCGCCTGTGCGCCCTGGTCCAGGGCCGCCGCGGCGGACACCCCTATCGCATGCGCATCGACCAGGCGGCCTGTCGGGGGGCGGACTGCGGCTGCAACCGCTTCTGCTCCCGCGTGTTCCGCTGTCCGGGACTGGTGTTCGACCATCAGCGTGGCGTGGCGGCCATAGACGAGGTGGTCTGCGTGGGCTGCGGGGTCTGCGCCCAGATCTGCCCCGCCGGCGCCATCCTCGCCGAGCCCAAGTAAGGTTTGACCCGTGGTGGGCCCTGTGGGACAATGTTCTCGTCCAGCCTTGGTCACCCTCCTCCTTGCCGGCTGGGAGGGTGTGTCATGAAGATCAATCCTGATTGGCTGGCCCCGTGTGGGCTCTACTGCGGGGTCTGCGCCATTCTCATCGCTCACCGCGACGGCAACCAGAAGCTCAAGGAGAAGCTGGTGCGGCTCTACCAGGGCGGCACCCCGGGCAAGGGCACCCTGCCGGGCAGCGAGAGCCTCACTCCCGATGACATCCGCTGCCAGGGGTGCTTGTCCGACGAGCGGTTCATGCACTGCGAGCAGTGCGAGATCCGGGCCTGCGTGCAGGAGAAGGGCTACGAGGGCTGCCACCAGTGCGACCAGTTTCCCTGCCGCTACATCGACGAGTTTCCCATGGCCGTGGGCAAGAAGGTGATCCTGCGCGCCGTGCCCTATCGCCGCCAGCACGGCACGGAGAAATGGGTGCGCGACGAGGAGGCCCGCTACCACTGCCCCCACTGCGGCAACCAGGTCTTCCGGGGGGTGATGCGCTGCAACCAGTGCAAGGCGGAGCTGGACCTGGACTAGCGAAGGGGGAGTGGGCCGAGGCGTGCCCCAGGCGGGTCGCGTAAGAGAAGAGAGGAGAGGACCGTGAGCGAGCTCGAGCGGGAACCCTGGGACCTGATCATCACCGGCGTGGGCGGCCAGGGCAACGTGCTGGCCAGCCAGGTCTTGGGCCGGGCCCTGCTGGCCCGGGGCTACACCGTCACCGTGGGCGAGACATTCGGCCTGTCCCAGCGCGGCGGGGCGGTGATGAGCATGGTGCGCATCACCCGCGACCAGCCCACCGGCCCCCTCATCCCCGAGCACCGCGCCGACGTGATCGTCAGCCTGGAGCCCCTGGAGGCGCTGCGCGTGCTGGGAGCCTACGGCCACCCCCGGGTGATCGTGATGACCAACGACCGCCCCCTGTTGCCCCTCAACGTGATCGCGGGCGAGGCCCGTTATCCTGAGCTGGCCGAGCTGCGCGCGCGTCTGGAGGAGCTCTCGGCCCGGCTCTACTGGCTGCCCGCCACCCAGGTGGCCCTGGAGGTGGGCGCCCCCATCCTGGCCAACGTGGTGATGCTGGGGGCCCTGGCCGCGGCCGGCCTGGCCCCGGTGGCGGCCGAGGACCTGGAGGCCGCCCTGGCCCAGATGTTCCCGCCCGACAAGATGGAGGCCAACCGCCGCGCCCTGGCCCGGGGGGCGGAGCTGGTGGCCGGCTGAGCGCGGGCGGCAGCATAGGCCGACTGGTGAGGGAGCGGCGGCGCTCCCGAGCCATGGGGAGAGCGACCCTCCCGCATCCACAGCACCGCCCCAAAGTCGCGGTACACCTCGCGCCA
>MTPE01000008.1 GCA_002011835.1 Desulfarculaceae bacterium JdFR-95
GGGGGGCCAGGCGCGGGTGCTGATCGACTGCGGGGCGGGCCCCAGCGCGNGCCGCATCCTGGAGCTGGCCGAGCAGGTGGCCGGTGCTCCGCCCACGCATCTGTTGCTCACCCACGCCCACATCGACCACGTGGGGGGTGCGGCGGAGCTGAAGCGGCTCACCGGCTGCGAGGTGCTGATTCACGCCGACGACGCGGCGGTGTTGGCCCAGGGGGACCCCACGCGCAGTGCGGCCCACTGGTACGGGCTGCGGCTGGAGGCCCTGGAGCCGGACCGGCGGATCGGCGACGGCCACCGCATCGAGTTGGAGCCGGGGCGGGTGTTGGAGGTGGTGCACACTCCGGGGCACACGCCGGGTTCGGTGGCGGCCTGGTGCCGGTGCGGCGAGCACAAGGTGTTGTTCGGCCAGGACATACACGGGCCTTTCTCGCCTTCCTTCGGTTCGGACCTGGCGGCCTGGCGCTCCTCCATGCAGCGTTTGTTGGCCCTGGAGGCCGACATCCTGGCCGAGGGTCACTATGGCATCTTCCGCCCCGCGGCGGAGGTGGCGGCCTTCATTCAGAGCCAGTTGGACATGCACTGAACCCACCCCCTTGACACCGGCCACACCATCTGGCACAAGACAAGGCTCACGGACTCGGCCCCCTGGGGGGCGGGGACAAGGGGGAGTAGCCATGCGCAAGTTCCACACCTTCACCGGTCTGGTGGTGCCCCTGGACGTGGCGGACGTGGACACCGACCAGATCATCCCCAAGCAGTTCCTCAAGGCGGTGACCCGCAGCGGCTTCGGGCGGCACCTGTTCGCCAACTGGCGCTACCGGCCCGACGGCAGCCCGGAGCCGGGGTTCGTGATCAACCAGCCGCGTTACCAGGGGGCCACGGTGCTTCTGGCCCGGCGCAACTTCGGCTGCGGCTCCAGCCGGGAGCACGCGGTGTGGGCCCTGGTGGACTACGGCTTCCGGGCGGTGGTGGCGCCTTCCTTCGCCGACATCTTCAAGGGCAACGCCTTCAACAACGGCCTGCTGTGCGTGGAGCTGGAGGAGCAGATGGTGGAGGAGTGGTTCCGCCGGGTGCAGGCCCAGGAGGGCTACCGCATGACCGTGGACCTGGCCGCCCAGACCCTCACTGGCTCGGACGGCTTCGCCTGCTCCTTCGGCATAGACCCCCAGCGCCGCCAGGACCTGCTGGAGGGACGGGACGCCATCGCCCGCACCGAGCGCCTGGCCGAGCACATCGCGGCCTACGAGGCCGCCCACGCCGCACCCTGGCAGGCCGGGGCGCCCTGTCCCGCCCCGGAGGTGGAGCCATGAGCCCCGCCGCCCACCGGATCGCGGTCATTCCCGGCGACGGCATCGGCCCGGAGGTGATCGCCGCCGCCCGCCTGGTGCTGGAGGCCACCGGCCTGCCCCTGGAGATGCGCGAGTACCCCGCCGGCGACGCCTGCTTGGCCGAGCGCGGCGTGGCCCTGCCCGAGGAGACCCTGCGCGCGGCCAAGGAGGCCGAGGCGGTCCTGTTCGGCGCGGCGGGCGAGACCGCGGCCGAGGTGATCTTGCGCCTGCGGGCCGAGCTGGAGACCTGGGTCAACCTGCGGCCCGCCCGCGCCCTGGCCGGGGTGGACTGCCTCTATCCCCAGGCCGACCTGGTCATCGTGCGCGAGAACACCGAGTGCCTCTACCGCGGCCTGGAGAGCCGCCTCACCCCGGAGGTGGTCACCGCCACCCGCCTCATCACCGCTGGCGCCAGCCGCCGCATCGCCCGCTTCGCCTTCGACTACGCCCGCCGCCAGGGCTACCGGCGCGTGACCGCCATACACAAGGCCAACGTGCTGCGCCAGAGCGACGGGCTGTTCCTGGACTGCTGCCGGGAAGTGGCCCGCGACTACCCGGAGATCGACTACCAGGAGGTGCTGGTGGACGCGGCGGCCATGTACCTGGTGCAAGACCCAGGCCGCTTCCAGGTCATGGTGACCACCAACCTGTTCGGCGACATCCTGAGCGACCTGGCCGCAGGGCTGATCGGGGGCCTGGGCCTGTGCCCCAGCGCCAACCTGGGCGACCGCTACGCCCTGTTCGAGCCGGTGCACGGCAGCGCCCCGGACATCGCCGGCCAAGGCCGGGCCAACCCCGCCGCGGCCATCATGTGCGCGGCCATGATGCTGGCCCACCTGGGCCACCGCGACCAGGCCGAGGCCGTCCACCGGGCCCTGGCCGCGGCCGTGGCCCAAGGCCAGACCACCCCCGACCTGGGCGGCGAGCTGGACACCCTGGGCATGGCCCGGGCCGTGGCCGAGCGTCTGGGCTGAGCCTCTGCCGACCGGAAGCAGGGGAAACGCCGCCCCACTGGCGTCCACACTGGGAGAGCCTTCCCCTCGGTCCTGTCGTCCGTAGCTGGTGTCTACAGCTTGATGATGGGCTGGATGCGGGTGCACTCCACCCCCAGGCGGCGGCAGACGGCCTTCACGTCCTCGAAGCCGTCCTCCGGCGCCGAAAGGATGGAGATGAACACCCGCTGCACCCCCAGACGGGTGATGAGCCGCTCCAGGTCGTTCCGGTCGCCCAACACCTTCACCCCGTGCAGCACCATGCCCCGCTTGGCCGGGTCATCGTCGATCAGCCCCACCGGCTGGTAGGGCAGGGAGGGGTTGTTGCGCAGCTCGCGCAACAACAGGTCGCCGCCGTCGCCCGCGCCCATGATCAAGACCGGGATGCCCTCCTTGGGACGCACCTTCTCCCGGAACACCCTCAGCAGGCTGCGGCTGCCGGCCACGAACAGATAGGCCAGGATGAAGTCCAGGATGATCACCGCCCGCGAGTACCAGGCGAAGCGGTAGAACACCACCAGGATCAACACCGTGACCAGCGATCCCACCAGGCAGCCCTTGAGGATCTGCAGGTAGTCGTGCACCGAGATGTGGCGCCACTGGCCGCGATACAGCCCGAACAGCCAGAACGAGGCCAGCTTGGCCGCCAACAGCCAGGGCAGGGACTGGGCGATGAGGTACTCGCCCTGGGCACCCACCTGGCCCTCGAAGCGCAGCAGCCACGCCGCCAGGTAGGCCGCGGCCAGCATCACCATGTCCACCACGATCTGCAACAGCTGCCGCTTGTGCAGCACCAGGCTGTCCAACACCGGGCTGCGCCAGCGCCGGCCCCTGGCCGCCTCCGCGTCGTAGACCTTGACCTCGCTCAGGTAGAGCCCGAAGAACAACAGCACCACCGCCAGCACCGCCACGATCACCAGGGTGACCAGGGGGGTGGCGAAGCGCACCAACAACATGGCCCCCAGCCCGCCCACCAGGCTGATGGCCATGAGCACCAGCACCGCCCGCCGCTCGGACAGGCCCAGGAACACCAGGCGGTGGCTGGAGTGGTCGCGCCCCCCCTGGGCGATGGAACGGCCGTGGCTGGTGCGCTGGAAGGTGACCAGGGTGGTGTCGAAGATGGGTACGATCAGCACCCCCAACGGGATCAGCAGGGACATGACCAGGGAGGAGGCGCCGGCGGCGGTGTTGGTGGAGAGGATGGTGATGCCGGCCAGGGTGAAGCCCAAAAACAGCGAGCCGCAGTCGCCCATGAAGATGCGCGCGGGGTTGAAGTTGTAGATGAGAAAGCCGCCCGCGGCCCCGGCCAGGGCCGCGGCCAGGGGCCCCACCAGGGGAAAGTGGTTGAGCACCGAGCCCACGGCCAACACCACCCCCGCCACCAAGACCACCCCGGAGCTGAGGCCGTCCATGTTGTCCAGGATGTTGACCGCGTTGGTGATGCCCACCAGCCACAGCACCGCCAGGGGGATGGACACCCAGGGCCAGGGGATCACCTCCCGGTCCAGGCCCACCCCCAGGCTCACCGCCACCATGGCCACCATGAGCTGGGCCAGGAACTTGACCTGGGGCTTCAGGTCCACTGCGTCGTCCACCAGCCCCACCAGGAACATGGCTCCGGCGCAGGCCACCAGCACCCAATGGGTGGGGGGATGGGGACCGGAGAGCAGGAAGGTGAGGACGAAGGCGAAGAAGATGGCCACCCCGCCGTAGACCGCGGTGGGCCGGCGGTGCCAGCGGTCGCTGCGGGGACGGACCACCCAGCCCCGCCGCCGCGCCACCCAGATCACCAGCGGCGTGGCCGCGGCCGAGAAGGCCAAGGCCAGGATGAAGCTCGTCACCAGCGCCATGATTCCCCCAGCCACGTGGCCGAACCCGGGACGCAATCCCCCGCCCTCACGCTCGGCCCGCCATCCCCCGGCGAAAACTCAGGCTCATCCGGCAGACGCCGGGGTGGTGGTGAAATCATCCCGGGCCGGCCCGGTCAAGGCTGGCCCCGGGCCACCCCATGGGCTCATGGCCTCGACAGGCCCGGCCCGGGAGGAAGAGAATCGTGTGCTCGTCTCTGCCAGGGAAATGACATGGTTTCTCACTTGGACCGCCACCGAGATACCGAGACCCTGAATCCACCTCGTATCCCGTCTCGTGTCATTTTCCTGGCAAAGACGACGAAACCTCATCCCCTCCCCTGTAGCGACGGCCTGGGCCGGAATCCCAAGGTGCCTCCTCCCCCCGCCATTTACCGGATGAGCCAAAATCAGGCCCCCCGGCCCCACCCGGGGGTCGGCAGACGGCCCCCCACCCCTCGGCCCCGCGCCCAATTCCGGGGAAGACACCTCGCTTTCCCCGCCCATGATCGGCCACCCTCCAGGTGTGATCCCAAGGCCCCTAGCGGTGGCGGTAGTAGTCGATCACCCCCTGCACGATCTGCTCAATGGGCTTGGAGGGGGCGAAGCCCACCAGGGACTCCAGCAGGCTCACGTCGGGCACCCGCCGGGCCATGTCCTCGAAGCCCTCCTCGTAGGCCTGGTCGTAGGGTACGTAGGTGATGGGAGAGTCGCTGTTCGCCAGGCGGATCACCAGCTCGGCCAGCTCGCGGATGGTGATCTCCTGGCGGCTGCCCACGTTGACCACCCGCCCCACCGCCTCGGGACAGTGGGCCAGGGCGGCCAGGGCCCGCACCACCTCGCCCACGTCCGAGAAACACCGGCTCTGGCTGCCGTCGCCGAACACGGTGAGCGGCCGGCCCTGCAGGGCCTGGCGCACGAAGGTGGGCAGCACCATGCCATAGCGCCCGGTCTGGCGCGGCCCCACGGTGTTGAACAGCCGCGCCACTACCACCGGCAGGCGCCGCGCCCGGTGATAGGCCAGGGCCAGAAACTCGTCGATGGCCTTGGAGCAGGCATAGGACCAGCGCGACTTGCTGGTGGGCCCCAACACCAGGTCGTGGTCCTCCCGGAAGGGCACGTCGTTGTTCTTGCCGTACACCTCGCTGGTGGAGGCGATCAGCACCTTCTTGCCCTTCTTGTTGGCCAGCTTCAGCACCACCTCGGTGCAACCGATGTTGGTCTCGATGGTGCGCACCGGGCTCTCCACGATCAGGCGCACCCCCACCGCCGCGGCCAGGTGGTAGATCACGTCCGCCCGGTCCACCAGCTCGGCGGTGACCGGCTCGTTGCGCACGTCGTCGATGGTGTAGGAGAACCGGGGGTGGTCCTTGAGTCCGTCCAGGTTCTCGATACTGCCGGTGGAGAGATCGTCGATCACGTGCACCCACTGGCCCTGGGCCAGGAGGTACTCGGCCAGGTGCGAGCCGATGAAGCCCGCCCCACCGGTGATCAGGGCCCGCTCCGCTCTGGGGGGAAGCTGGTTCATGCCTGCCTGGTTCCTCGACTTGCCTGGCCCGGGCGGGCGGAAGGTCTCGGCCCACCCACCCCGCCTCGCTAACTACCAGCTGGGGGGGCACAAGTCAAATGGCGCCGCCTCGGAAGACAAGCAAGTACGGCGCCTCATGCTCCGCTTTTTGGCTCATCCGGCAAATGCCAGGGGGAGAGGCACCTTGGAATTGCGGCCCAGGACGCGGCCACAGGGGACGGGATGATATTTCGCCGTCTTTGCCAGGAAAACGACATGGCCTCTCACTGGGACCACAACCGACAATACCGAGGCCATGAATCTGTCTCGTATCCCTTGTCATGTCATNTTCCTGGCAAAGACGAGCGCACGATCTTGTTCATCCCGGCGTCTGCCGGATGAGCCATTTTTTTGTCCGCCTCATGCTCAGCGCAGGCCAAAGGGCGGTGAGCCCGGAGGCAAGTGATCCATCTTGGAGCCCAGCTCCTCGCCGCACACCTGGCAGTAGTAGGCATACTTCTCGCCCGAGGGCAGGACCAGAAGCAGCTTCAGGCGCACGGGCTGGGCCTGGTTGCAGCGGGGACAGAACAAGGTCTGCGCCTCCAGACCACCGAAGCTGTCTCCCCTCTGGTCCATGATGGCCACGCCTCCCGCAGGAGATCAGGTCTTCAGGTCCAACTCGGCGATGAGACTGTCCAGCCAGCCCAGGCAGAAGTCACGTTGGGCCCGGGTGACATAGGCGGTGCAGTGGCAGCGCAGGCTCTCCTTGGAGCGCACCAACAGCTCCAGGCGCAGGGAGCTCTCCTCCAGCACTACGGCCAGGCGGTGGGGACCGCAGCAGTCGCGGTGTTCGTGCTGGTCGGGGGAGAGCAGATCGGCCGGCAGCTCCATCCAGAACACGTCGGGCAGACCCGAAGGCACCAGGGTGCGGGCCAGGTGCTCCCGCAGGCGCTCCATGTCGTCGGCCCGCAGCTCGTCCAGAAGCAAGGATCGCATGGCTCAGAGTCCCTCCCGCCGATCCCAGGCGCGGCCGTGGCGCCAGGCGTCCCACATGGCATAGGCCAGCAGGGCCAGATACAGCCCTCCCAGCACCCACAGCCAAGTCACTCCCTGGGCCCACATGGCCTGGTGCAGGGCGCGCATGGGGTCGGCTCCCGGGGGCAGTTCGCCCAGGTCCACCACCGCCCGGTTGAGCTTGTAGAGGAACATGCCCATGGCCACCAGGAAGATCACCGTGGCCGCGGCCACCAGGATCACCCCCTTGCCCGGCTGGCGGTTGACCATCTGGCCCACCCCAGGCATGACCAGGGACAACAGCGGCGACACCAGCGCCCGCCGCATCAGGCACCCTCGCGGCCGTAGGTGGCCAGGTATTCCTGCACCTGCTCCATGATCAGATCGTCCAGGGGCTGGCGCCGGCCATTGACCAACACCGGCAGCTTCTGGTCGTAGAGGTATTGGATGATCTGGCGGATGCCCAGCAGGGACCACACCGTCAGCCTGGTGTCCTCCTGAAAGGCGGCCAGGGCGTCGGGGCCGCGCTCACCCTCGCGCAGGCGTCCCTCCTCGTCGTAGACCGCCTGGGTCTGCTCGCGGTCCACGGCCAGACACACCCCCAGGATCTCCAGGGGACGCTCCACCCGGGGCGTGAGCCAGGACAGCTTCTTGACCAGCTCCCGCTTGGTGGCCATGGAGGTGCCCACGTCGTCCAGGATGAGGATGCGTCCTCCCTTCTGGGCCGCGCCGGTCACGAACAGGTAGCCGTGGCCCGTGGCCTCGCCGTGGGTCTTGGCCTCCTTGCGGTCGTAGTCGAAGGCCACCTCATGGCCGTGGTCCTCCCACAGGGCCATGGCCGCGGCCTGGGCCAGGGCGCTGCCCTTGTAGGAGGGGCCCACAATGCAGTCCAGATTCTCCGCCAGACCCTGGGCCACGATCCACTCGGCGAAACAGGCCCCCAACTCGCGCACCAGGCGCCCGGTGTGGAACACCCCCAGGTTGACGAAGTAGGGCGAGGGGCGGCCGTCCTTGAGACGCAGGCCGTCCTGGAAGAAGATGGCGCCGCTGGCGGCCAACAGCTTGGCCAGTCGTTCCTGGAACGGTTGCATTTCCCTCTCCCTTTCCCCC
>MTPE01000041.1 GCA_002011835.1 Desulfarculaceae bacterium JdFR-95
GGCCCTGGCACCGCGCGGGGGTAAAGGGAAGGTTTCCTCGCCCCAGGGCTGCACGTCGCCCCAGGGGAAAGACCTTTCTCCTTGGGGGGCTACGCTAGGGCAACTCCCGCCCACCCGATGGCAGCGAGGGATGCTCCTTTGGCTTCGGATGTGGTGGCTCGCTCGAGGGGAGGCTTGGTGGTGCCAATGCGCCTTGTGCTCGGCCGTGGTGGGCGGGGGCGTGTCCGCCGTGGGAGAAGGGCTGGTGGCGATGCAGGGACTCGAACCCCGGACACTGCGGATATGAGCCGCATGCTCTAACCAACTGAGCTACATCGCCACGCTTGGCAATATTTATCTATGGCCAGAGGCCGTTTCTGTCAAGAGCCCAGAAGCCCTTTTCAGGGTTGGGGCAGTTCCCGCTCCAGGTCTAGGAAGGCGTCTTCCAGGTCGTTGAGCAGGGTCTCGGCCCGACCCAGACGCCAGCCGGAGATGGCCTCGCCAATCTGCCGGTGCAACTCGATGATACGGGGGCCATGATGGTCCAGGGCGCGGGTCAAGGCCGGCTCCCGCTCGGGCAGTTGGCTCAGGTGCACCAGGTAGGGGACCAGCTCGTAGAGGGGTGGTGTGGGCTCGGGGGGCGGCGGGTTCAGTCCGGCCAGCCACTGGGCCAGGCGGGGAAACCGCCGGGAGAAGCCGCCCTTGTCCCAATGGGCCTCGATACGCACCCGGATCTGCTGCCAACGACTCATGCTTCGCTCTCCTCAAGTGGCCTCTAAAGGCGGCCGGCCAGGATCTGATCCACCACGTAGCGCCGCACGTCCAGGCCCGCGGCCCGTGGTCCCTTGCGTCCGTATTTTATGTTGAACTCCAGCAGCATGGGTTGTCCGTCCACCATGATCACGTCCACGCCCACGTCGTCCAGGTTGGCGCGGCGGGCCGCCTCCACGGCCAGCTCCACGGCCTGGGGGGGTATGTGGCGGAAGTCGGGCCTGCCGCCACGAGCCAGGTTGGTGCGCCAGTCGTCGGCCGGGGCCCGGCGCCAATAGGCGCACACCGGTTCGAAGCCGATGCACAGGACCCGCAGGTCGCGTTCCACGGGCAGGTATTCCTGGATGTAGGCGGGCTGGTTGTGGGCCAGGTAGGTCTCCAGTTCCGCCTGGTTGCGGATGAGGAACACCCCCCGTCCGCAGGCCGAGGCGCGCGGAGTCTTGGCCACGAAGGGGAACGAGAAATATTCAAGTATTTGCTGTCGCTGCTGGCCGTAGAACACGCGGGTGCGGGGGTGGGGAAGGCCCAACAGGTCCATGAGGATGGTCTGCTTGATCTTGTCCCCTTCGTAGAGGTGGCATTCCAGGGAGGGGAATATGCGCTTGCCCATGGTGACGAACTGGGCGGCAAAGGCCTGGGTGGGGTAGTAGATGGTGTGGGCGCGGCGGATCAGCTCCAGGTGTTCGGGTGGGTAGTCGGCTAGGTTGGGGCGCACCCCCAGGGTGTGGATCTCGGGGAACGGGGCCAGACGGGCGCCGATGGCGATGGGGCGGTTCATGGCTTGCCTCGGTTCTGCCTGGGCAGCGGCGGCCTTACAGAGGTTGGCACGGCTGCTGCCGCTCGTCAAGCTCCTGGCGGCAGGCAGCTCCCTTTTGCCCGCCTTTTTCCGGGCACAAATTGCCTCTTGGCCCGCCTCGGCTTGGGTGGTGCCTATAACATACTGTAAAGACGTGCTTTTCTTGGCGGCTCCCCAGGCGAGGCATGGCATGCAAGTTGCAAGAATCGCGGAGAGAAGAAAAGCACCCACCCCAGGGCCGGAGGTGACGCGGTGCGCGTCCTCATGCTGGGTAGCGATGCCTTTGCCGCTCCTTTCCGGGCGTTGGGGGCCGAGGTCTGGACCTGTGGCCCCGAACCCGAGGCGGACATCCCCCTCGGCGATCCAGATCCTGAGTGGGGTGCCTTGCAGAAAGTTCTCGCGGCCCGCGGCCTCCGGCCCGAGGTGGTCATGGTGACCGACCATGTAGGAGGCCGCCGCCTGCCCACCGGTTTGGCCCAAGCTGAGGCAGTCACTGTGTTTTATGGTGTGGATGCCCCCCTCAACCGCTTCTGGCAGCTGGCCTATGCGCGGCTGTTCGACTTGGCCTTTCTGGACCAACCGGACGAGGCGCGCCAGCTGGCCGCGGTGCATGACGGGGCTGGTTGGCTTCCGGTGGCCGTGGATCCATCCCTGTACGAAGGTGAGTGTGAATCTACCTCAAAACCAGGGGTTTGTTTCGTAGGCGTGGTGGACGCCCGTCTGCGGCCCAAACGCTCGGCAGTGTTGGCCCGCTTGGCGCGGCTGGTGCCAGTGGAGGTGCGCGGCGGCCGCCAGGGGGCCTGGTTCCCCACCCAGGAAGCGGCCCGACTCTATCGCAGCTACCAGGTGGTACTCAACGAAAACTTGTTCCCGGGTTTTACCACCCGACCTTTGGAGGTGATGGCCGCGGGTGGCTGTCTGTTGAGCGAGGCCGCCCCAGGGTCCATGGATCGGTACTTCCATGAATTCGAGCATTTGCTCTACTTTGGTCCGTATGATTTGGAGCAGAAGCTCAAGGTTTTGTTGCGTGACGCCGATCTGCGCCGTCGTCTGGCTCGGCAAGGGCGCGAGGTGGTGCGAGCGTTTCATGGTTTTCGTCAGCGGGCCGAATACATCCTGCGGCGAGTGGACGCCATGAGCGCGCGGCCGGCATCCGAGCGTCCCCGGGCCAAGGGCGGGGAGGCCCTGCGTCTGGAGGGCGAGGCGCTGCTCATGGTGGGGCTGCGCTGGCCGGGGGAGCTGGGGCGGCGGCGGGTGTTGCGGGGAGCCTCGCGGCTGCGGGCCGCAGCGGTCGATGGGGCCGAGCTGGTGGCCACGGCGCGCTGGGCCGGGCTGGCCGACATTGTGACGGGACACCTGGAGCAGGGGCTGAGCCACCTGCAGCGCGCTGCTGAGTGGGGTGGGCGCTGTGATCGCCTGGCCTTGGCCCTGGCCGCCTTTTTCGGGGGTCAGGAGCCCTTGGCGCGGGAGGCTCTAGAGGGGCTGGCAGAGGTAGAGGGAGAACCAGGAGAGGTTTCCTTCCACCGCGGCGCCGCCCGCTTGTTGCGAGAGGAGGGGCTCAGCGTGAGCATAGGCTTTAGTCGCCTGGGGCTGCACCCTCTACTCTGGTCAGCATTGGAGCATTTGCTCGAAGCCGTCGGGCGTGACCCCAGCGCCGCCGAGGCCTGGGAGGAGCTGGGCGATCTGCTCCTGACCCACGGCGCGCCGAACCAAGCATACGAATCATACCGTAAAGCCAATGAGTTGGCGCAGTCTCCCGCCCTGGAGGCCAAGCTGGCGCGGGCGGGCAAGGAGGGCTACCTGCTATGAGTGCAGAGTTGGTGATCACCAGCGAGGGCGCCTGCCTGCTGGGCGGGGCGCTGCTCCATCCATCCCAGGACCCCCTGGAGGCGGCCCGGCAGGAGCTGGCCGGGCTGTTGCGCGGTGCCGGACCTGAGGACACCTTGGTCCTGGCCGGAGCGGGCCTGGGTTGGCACGCCCGGGCGGCCCTGGAGGAGCCACGAGGGCCGGCGGTGGTGGTCTTCGAGCCCGATCCCGAGCGCCGCGCCTGGCTGCGTTCCCTGGGGCCTTCCCTGGCCGGAGCGGAGATCGCCACTGACATCGACTCGTTGGTGGAGATACTCTCGCGTCGGCTGGTGTACGGCGGCTCGAAGCGGGTGGCGATCTTCGCCCCGCCCGCCTATCAGGAGGCCGACCCGGAGCTGGTGGCTCAGACCCGTCAGGTGGTGCAGCAAGTAATCTCACGCTCCCAGACCGACCACCTCACGCGCCAGCAAAAACTTCAGCTCTGGCTGGACAACCTGGCGGAAAACTTCAAGTATGTACTCGAAGTACCTGACGTGACCCAACTGGTGGGAGCCCTGCAGGGCGTGCCGGCAGTGGTGATCGGCGCGGGGCCCTCGCTGGATCGGAGCCTGCCCGAGCTGGCCCGGGCCGGCCGCCATGCCTTGCTCTTGGCCGCGGCCTCGGCCCTGGGGCCCATGCGGGGAGCAGGGCTGGCGCCGCATTTCGCCCTGGCCATGGAGGGCCGTGACGAGTCGCGCCAGTTCGGCCCTGCGCCTCCTCCTCAAACCATGCTCCTGGCCGCCACCAGCGGCCACCCCAACCACTTCCGGCGGTGGTACCAGTACAAGGGTCTGTTTCACCTGCATAAATGGGTAGTGGACCTGGTAGGGCGGGGGGTGGTGGTGCCCAGTGGCGGGCATGCCACCAGTGCGGCGTTCTCGCTGGCCGTGCTCTGGGGCTGCGACCCCATCGTGCTGGTGGGCCAGGACTTGGCCTACACCGGCGGCCGCATCCACGCCAGCGGTCGGCCCGGGGGCGAGGACGAGCCTCAGGTGGCCACGGTGGAGGTGGCGGCCATCGGCGGCGGCAGTGTCCGTACTTCGCCGGTGATGCAGAGCTACATCAGTTGGTATCAGGAGGCGGCGGCCTACCTCCGCACCCTGGCCCAGCCGCCGCGGGTGATCAACGCCACCGCGGCCGGAGCCTTGCTGCCCGGATTCGAGCACCGTCCCTTGTCCCAGGTCCTGGCCGGCCTGCCCGAGCTGGACATGGACTTCGAGCGGGTGCTGCAGGTATTGGCCCGTCTGCCGCGGCCGCAGGGAGGCGGTTTGGTGCAGCGTTTGCTGCAAGCCAAGGCACGGGTGCGGCAAGTGGCCCGCATCTGCCAGGAGGCGGGCCTGGAAGCGGCCCACAGTGCCGCCGGGCGTGACACCCCGGCCGCCGAGGTGCTGGCCGGCCTGCCCCCCGAAGCGGGTGGGGAGCAAGCCAAGGCGGCCCTGGATCACATGTCGGCGATACTACAGGCCATGGCGGAGGGACTCTATGCCTGAGCCCAGCCTGGGCCTCATCATGATCGTGCGCGACGAGGCGCACAACCTGGGCCGTTCTTTGGTCCCGGTGGCGTCTTTGTTCGACGAGGTGGTGGTGGTGGACACCGGCTCGCGGGACGGCACTCCGCGCCTCTGTGCCGAGCTGGGGGCGCGGGTGTTCTACTTCCCCTGGCGGGACCACTTCGCGGCCGCACGCAACCACTCCATCGCAAGGGCGCGGGCAGACTGGCTTTTCTGGCTGGACGCCGACAACGCCATCACCCCGGAGGACGTGGCGGAGCTGCGTCGCCGCCTGCCGGCGGAGGGGCCGGCCATCCTCTGGGCCCAGGAGTGGGTGGTGCCGCGGGGCGGGCGCCTGTGGCAGAAGCGCTCCTTCCCCCGCCATCCTGAGGTGCGTTTCCAGGGCCGGGTACACGAGCAGTTGGTGCACCCCCCGCACTGGCCCTCCGTCCCCACCAAGGTGGTGGTGCGCCACTGGGGCTACGCCGACCCCACCCAGGTGGAGGCCAAGGGGCGTTACTATCTGCAATTGCTAGACAAAACTCTACAGGAATCCCCTGAGGACTTCTACGCCCACTTCCAGGCCGCCCGCTGTTGCCACAACCTGGGAAAGCTGGAGCAAGCGCTCGAACATCTCCAGGCGGTGGTGACCAGCCCCCAGGCCAGGGAGCGCAACCCCGAGCTGTGGGCCCAGGCCCATTTCCTCTTGGCGCGCCTCCTGCTGCGCCTGGGCCGGGGCCAGGAGGCGCGGGAGAGCCTAGACCGTTTGCTCGAAACAACGCCCAGCCACGGCCTGGCCCACTACCACCGGGGCCGCCTCGCCTACCGCGAGGGGGACTGGGAGGCTGCCGCCCGCCACCTCTCCCAGGCCTTGGCCCATGGCTTCGGCATGCCCCTGGTGGAGGTGGACACACACAAGACCTTGTTTTTCTGCAACTACTTTCTGGGACGCGCCCTGGCGGCCCTGGGGCGGGCCCCCGAGGCCCTCGCCCCCCTGGCCAGGGCGGCAGAGCTGGAGCCGGACAACCCCGCTCCGGCGGTGGAGCTGGCCCGGCTGTTGGCCTCCCTGGGCCGTACGGACGAGGCTCGCGCCAAGCTGAAGCAAATACTTCGCAGGCGCCCCACGGACCGCCAGGCCCAGCGCCTGTTGTCCCGTCTGGAGGAAGCGGCATGAGCCCCCCCAAGCTGGCAATCGGCTTCATCACCGACGGTGAGTCCTTCACCGGAGACACCCCCTACCGCCGTGCCCTGGGCGGCTCGGAGACCGCCTTGGTACAGCTGGCCCGGGCCCTGGCCGCGCGCGGGCACCAGGTGCAGGTGTTCTGCCGCTGCCCCGAGCCGGGCGACTACGCGGGCGTGCGCTACCGCGACCGGCGGGATCTGGTGCGCGCCGCCGGGGAGGAGCGCTTCGAGGTCCTGGTGGTGAGCCGCTTCTTCGCCGCCCTGGACCTGCCCCTGCAGGCCGGCCTCAAGGTATTGTGGAACCATGACATTCTCGATGCGCCCCAGGAGCTGGCCCGGCGCCTGGAGGCCATAGACCTCTGCTTGGTGCTCAGCCGCTTCCACGCCAACGACTTCGCCCAGAAGGTGCCGGCCTGTGCCGAGAAGCTGGTGGTGACCCGCAACGGCCTGGACCTGGAGCTGATCGCCCGCGCCAGCCGCGGGGTGGAACCCCAGCCGGGCAAGGTGACCTATGTCTCCCGCCCCGAACGTGGCTTGAAGCTTTTACTCAAGGACATCTGGCCCCGGCTCAAGGAGGCCCTNCCCCACCTCAAGCTCCACCTTTGCGGCTACCAGGTGCGCCACACCGAACTGCCCGGTCCGGTGCGGAGGGAGCACCAGTACATAGAGTCCTTGCTCGAGGAAGCCCCGGACGTGGAGCGCCTGGGGGCCTTGTCCAAGGAGGCGTTCTACCGCCACCTTGCCTCTTGCGAGTGCTTGCTTTATCCTTGTACCTTCCCGGAGATCTCCTGCATCGCCGCCCTGGAGGCCCAGGCCCTGGGCACCCCCATCCTCACCTCGGACCGCTTCGCCCTGGTGGAGACGGTGCGCGACCCGGACGCCCGGGTGCCGGGTGAGCCGGGCTCGCCCGAATATATCGATGAATACGTGCGCCGGGCCGTGGCCCTGCTGTCCGACCCGGCCGCCGCCCNGCAGCGCGCCCAGGCCGCCCGNGAGGAGGTCTGGCAGCGCCACGACTGGGCGCTGATCGCCGCGGAGTGGGAGGAGCTGTTCCTGCACTACCTGGCCGAGCGCGCCCGCCACCAGCCCCAGGCCCTGGCCGCCAGCCTGGTGCTGGCCGGAGACCGCCAGGCCGCCGCCGGGCTGCTGGGCCGCTCCCTGCAGGATCCCCCCGCCGAGAGCGTGCCCCCCGATCCCCGGGAGGAGGAACTCCTGGAGGTGATCCTGGACATGCTGACCGCGGTGCTCAATCGCACCGGACCCGGCTCGCGCCTGGGGGTGATCGCCGCCGACCAGGGCCGCACCGCCACCGCCCTGGCCCAGCGCCTGGAGGGCGTGGTGGTGGAGGAGATCCCAGAGCTGGAGCCGCCCGGCGGCCCCTACCAGGTGGTGTTCATCCGCGACCGCCTGGAGCGCGAGCCCGACCCGGCCGCCTTCCTGCGCCGGGTGCTGGCCTGGTGCGACCCGGAGGGCTATCTCACCCTGTGCGTGGCCAGCGGTGCCTGGCCCCTGATCAGCCCCGGCTACCTGGGCCGCTGCCACGACCTGAGCCGGGAGGACATCCTGGCCCTGCTGCCGGGGCGCGCGGTGGGCATGACCTTCCTGCCCCGGGGCCTGGTGGGGCGCGACCACTGGCGCTACCACGCCGGACGCTGGCTGGCCTTCGCCCCGGTGGCCGGGCCCGAGCCGGGGGAGCTGGACCCCCAGGTCAAGCTGCGGCGGGTGCGGCC
>MTPE01000082.1 GCA_002011835.1 Desulfarculaceae bacterium JdFR-95
CCAAGGCCGCCGCCAAGACCAGCCCCACCAGGCTGAGCCGACCACAAACACGCTTTATTCCTTTTACCTTACACATCTCTGGCTACTCCTCGTCCGCCAAGGCCCTGGGGCTCTGGACAAAGCCCCAGGCCCTTTTATTGCAGGGTGGCAGGGACCAGTGCCAACCCAAATTAGTAGGCCCGGCCCAGGGTGTCAAGACTCACGGGCTGGGGACAGGGCAGCCGGTCACGCCGAAAGCGNCGCCAGGCGCGGTAAACCAGGAAATACAACCAAATACCTACCCGGTTGCCCGCCTGGTCACACACCAAGTGCCAGCTCCAGCCCGCCAGCAGCGCCCCCAGCCAGACCGCCCCGCCCAGCCACCACCACCCCAACCAAGCCAGGGCCAACAACTCCCAGGAATGGGTCACCAGCAGGAGATAAGGCACTTGGTTGGTATGATAATAGTGGAAAAAGGCAGCCGGAGTGAGGGGACCGGGGCGCTGCCACAGATAGTCCACCACGTGGTCGAGGTCCACCATGAGGCTGGCCGCCGCGCCGGCGACCGCGGCCTTTGGGCCACCTACCCACCACAGCCCCGCGGCCAGGGGCACCGCGGCCACCATGTGTCCCCTAACTCGCATCGCCCCCTATTGACACAGCCGGGCTACTTTCGTCAAGCCGAACCGGCAGTCTTTCCCCGAAGCGCCAAAAACCGTATACTACAGCCCTGAGGCCAGGAAACCCCATGAGCAAGCGCAAACACACCGCAGCCCCTGGCAGCCTGCAGGCCAAGCAAGAGGCGCTGAAGGCTCTCACCCGGGTGATGGCCCAGCGGGTGGAGCTGGACGTGGTGCCGGTGTTCGAGGTCTCCCTGCGCCAGTCCATCCGCGCCTTGGGGGCCTCCATGGCCTGCTTGCACCTGGAGGACAAGCCCCGACAGGCTCTGAACCTGGTACACGCAGAGCGCATGAGCCCCCGCTGGCGGCAACGCTGGCGCCGTCTCAGTCTCAAAGGCAAGACCCCGCCCGCCCGCGTACACACCCGCGGCAAGCCTCTGGAGCTGATCGGCTCCGCCGCCCCAGGCCAGCTCAGCGCCGTGGCCACGGTGCCCATCGTGGGGGCCGAGGTGCCCCTGGGCACCCTCAGCCTGCTCTGGACCGGACCCCAGCCCTCCCCAGACCCCGACCGCCTCGACTTCCTGGAGGCCGTGGCCCATATGGTGGCCCTGGCCATCGAGCACGCCGGCCTCATCTCCGAGCTGATCGACCGCCTCAACGAACTGCGCATGCTCAAGGAACAAGAAGCACAGCGCAGCCGCGAGCTGACCCGCCTGAACCGCCAACTGGAGGAGGTCAACCGCCGCCTGGAGGAGCTGTCCATCACCGACGAGCTGACCGGCCTCTACAACCGACGCCACTTCCTGGAGCGCCTGCACCACGAGATCGACCGCTCCCGCCGCCTGGGCCACCCCCTGTGCCTGATCATGGCCGACCTGGACCACTTCAAAAGCATAAACGACACCCTGGGCCACCAGGGGGGTGACTTGGCCCTCATACGCTTCGCTGGTTGGCTGCGCGGTGGCGTGCGCCGTATCGACCTGGTCGGCCGCTACGGCGGAGAGGAGTTCGTGGTGCTGCTGGTGGACTGCGCCCTGGAGCAAGGCGCCACGGTGGCGGAAAAGCTGCGCCGTATGGTGAAGGAACGCTCCCAGGCCCCGCCCTTCGACGCACTGGGCGGCTTCACCGTGAGCATGGGCCTGGCCGCCCTGCGCGAAGGCATGGACGCCGACCGCCTCATCGCCGCCGCCGACCAGGCCCTCTACCAGGCCAAGCGCCAGGGCCGCGACCGGGTGATCGTGGCCACTTCCCTGGAGTAGAGCCCCCTTCTGCCCGCCCCGGCCCAGGAGGACACCCCCGCGGGCGGACACGGCCGAACTCTGTTGTCCGATCCGCCAACCCCCAGGCCGGCCGCGGCCGCAAATCCACCCCTCCGCGCAAACACACTCTTGCCTTGCCCGGCGTTCTCCGCGCGCGGGCAAGCTCCAGGCATATCCAAGGAAAAACACCCACGGCCCCGGCGCCCCCTAGACGGAGCCGCCAGGGGCACGCCCGGTGGGCAAAGGAAGGACGACCCTAGTCGGCCTCGCCCTGGCCGGCCTGCTCGCGGCGCTTCTCCAGCCAGCCCAGGAAGGGGATCAAGAAGGTGATGAACAGCGATCCACCCACTACCAGGTAGAAATCGATTCCCACGGTCCGCTCCGTCGTTGTTCGGTTTCTCTCAGGATCGCTTTATAACTTAACATCACCCCCGATCCGACACAAGTCCGGCCGGACCGGCCCCCATCCCACCAGCCCCCTTTGCGGCCCCCACTTTGCCCTCCAGGGCCGGGACTCACGGCTCAGGCCAGTGGAAATCGGCGATCACGAAGGTGTGGTCCGAGGGCCGGGGGGCACCCCGGGGGGTTTCGTCCACCCAGCAGTCGCGGCAGCGCCGGGCCAGGGGCTCGGTGGCCAGGATGTGGTCCAGGCGCCAACCCAGGCCGCGCGAGAAGGACCGCGGCAGACGGTAGTCCCAGAAGGTGAACCGCTTCTGGTCCGGGTGGTGCCGGCGGAACAGGTCCACGAAGCCCCAGGCCACCACCCGGGCCAGGGCGCGGCGCTCGGCGGGGTGGAAGCCCACTTGGCCCTCCAGGCGCTGGGGGTCGAACACGTCTATGGGCTCCGGGGCCACGTTCAGGTCCCCCACCCAAAGCAGGGGGTCCTGGGGCCGGTGATGCCGCTGGAACCACTGGTGCAGGCGGGAGAAGAACTCCAGCTTGTACTGAAAGGCCGGGTCGTCGGGGTCGCGGCCCTGAGGCACGTAGGTGTTTACCACCCACAGGCCGTCGATGCGCGCGGCCAGGAAACGGGCCTGGTCGTCCTCCACCCCGTCGTCCAGGCCCTTGCGTACCTCGGCGGGGGGGGTCTGGGAGGCTATGGCCACGCCGTTGTAGGCCTTCTGGCCGTGGAAGACCACCTGGTAGCCCAGCTCNTGGAAGGCCGCGGCNGGGAAGTCGGNGTCCTGCACCTTGGTCTCCTGCAGGCAGAGCACCTGGGGGCGGTGCTCCCGCAGCCAATCTTGGATCAGGGACAGGCGGGCGCGCACCCCGTTGGCGTTGAAGGTGGCGATGGTCCACATGGTTCGGGCTCCCTCCCGGCCATGATAGCACAGCCGGCCCGGCGGGCCAGGGGCTTGCCCCCTCGGCGGGGGGAGGTTACACTTGCGGGGCGAGGGCCGGGCTGTCCGGCTCGGGAGGAGGGAACATGCCCATATACGAGTTCCGCTGCGAGGGCTGCGGCCAGATATTCGAGCACCTGGCCCTGAGCCGGAGCGAGGAGGGGTCCATCGCCTGCCCCCATTGCGGCGGCCAGGAGCTGAGCCGGGTGATGAGCGTGTGCAGCGCCATCACCGACGGCGGGGGCAAAGGCGAGCGTCCCCAGCCCCAGGTGCAGAACCGCTCCTGCGCCAACGCCGGTTCCTGCACCACCATCACCCTGCCCGGCTACGAGCGCTGAGCACAGACCTTTCTCCCTGCCGCTGCCTGCCCTTTTCCCGCCCGAAAGGCCGACGGGGCGCCCTGGAGACCGGCCGACACCACGCCAGGAGAGACGGGGGGCACGACATGACACGCCGCCTGGGTATCGGCCTGCTGGTCCTGCTGCTGGCGACAGTACCTGCGGCAGCCGGTTACCAACCGTGGCCGCGTCTGGTGGTCACCGACCGCGCCGCCCCCGCCGCCCTGGACCCCATCCGCCAGGCCGACGGCGTAACCCGGCGGGTGCTGCTGCAGATCTATGAGACCCTGGTGTACCTCTCCGGCCCCGGGGAGGTACAGCCCCTGCTGGCCACCTCCTGGCGCCGGGTGGACCGGCAGCGGGTGGTGTTCGAGTTGCGCCGGGGGGTGCGCTTCCACAACGGTGAGCCCTTCGACGCCCGCGCGGCAGCCTTCAGTCTGCGCCGGCTCATGGCCGCAGGCCGCGCGCCCTTCCTGCAGGGGGTGCGGGTGCGCGGTCCCCACCGCCTGGAGGTGCGCTCCTCCTCGCCCCTGCTGCTGCCCTGGCTGGCCTACCGCGGCTTCATGCTGCCACTCCGCCACACCACCCAGGGCCGTCTGACCCGCCGGCCGGTGGGCACCGGGCCCTACCGCTTCCTCTCGGCCGACGCCCGGCGGGTGCGCCTGGCCTGGTGGCCCGGCTACTGGAATCGGGGGGTGGGCTTCGTGGCGCGGGAGCTGGTGATCGACCACGCCGAGGACGAAGACACCCGCCGGCGCTGGCTGCTGTCCGGGCTCTCCCAGGTGGTGTGGGGCATCAACCCCCACCTGAAGCTGTCCCTGCTGCGGGCCGGGGCCCAGGTGCGGCTGTACTCCCAGCCCTCGGCCCGGCAATACTTCATCGTGATCAATCCCTCCCCCCGGCGCCCGGCCAACCAGGTGGTCCTGGGCCGGGCCGAGTTCCGCCGCGCCCTCAACCTGGCCGTGGACGTGCGCCGTATCATCGACCTGGTGCTGCTGGGCAACGGCATCCCCCTGGAGGGTCCGCTCAACGACCAGGTGCGGGGATGGAGCCCCCTGCCGCCCATCGGCTACGACCCGGCCACGGCCCGCCGGGTGATCCAGCGTCTGGCCCCTCAGGGGCTCAGGCTCACCCTGGCCGTGCCCCGGGGACGCTATGTGGGCGCCACCAGCGTGGCCCAGGCCGTGGCCCGCTACCTGGAGCAGACCGGGCTGCGGGTCGAGGTGCACACCTACCCCTGGCCGGAATACCTGCGCCGGCTGGTGGCGCGGGACACCGACGACTGGGACCTCTATTACATAGGTTGGGGCAATCCCCTGCTGGAAGGAGGCTACACCCTCTCGCCTGACTTCTGCGCCTCCACCCTGGCCCGCACCTGTACCCCCGACATACCCCCCATGCTGCGACGAGTGGCCGGCCTCTCCGGTCCGTCCCGGTATCGTCTGCTGGGCCGCCTGGCTCGGCGCGTGCAGCAGCTCTGTCCCTGGATATTCCTGTTCCAGGAGATCGACAACCACGCCACGGTACGCGGCCTGGTGCTGGACCCGCGGCCCGACCAGGCCTTCCGGGTATACTACGACCTGCGGCCCACGGGAGGATGAGCATGCGTCGCCGCAAGCTGCGCTATCGTATCCTCTTGCACGTGCTGCCGGTGATGGTGCTCACCTTGGCCGCAGGCGCGGTGCTCTCCGACCAGGCGGCCGAGGAGGAGTTGGCGGTCCAGGCCCAACGGCAGTTGGCCAGCGTGGCCAAGAGCGTGGTGCAGGCCCTGTCCTTCAGCGTGGCCAAGCTGCGCCAGGACACCCACTTCGTGTCCCAGACCCCGGAGCTGCAGAACTACCTGGCCTACCGCGAGTTCGACATGCCGCGCGAGGCCGCCGCCACCCTGGCCTCCTTCCGCCGCTTCCTGGCCGACTTCGCCCGCAACGCCCCGGACTACCTGCAGTTGCGCTACCTGGACCCCTCGGGCCAGGAGCTGGTGCGCGTGTTCCGTCAGCGACTGCAGCCCCCGCGCCACACTCCCGACCCCGCCCTTCTGGACCGCTTCCGCCCCACCGGCCCCTACCAGACCCGCGACCTGAGCCGGGTGCAGATGCTGGGGGTGCGCCGCCTGCCGGACCACGGTTCCCTGGTACTCACCGCCGCACGCAAGGTACACGGCTCCTTCCACCGCCCGGGCCGCTACAGCGACTTCGTGGCCTGGGGCCTGGTGGTGCTGGACTACGACTGGGAGCTCCTGCTGAAGTTCTTCACCAGCCTGCGCGGGGCCCAGGTGATCATCGTCGACCAGCAGGGCCGTCTGCTGGCCCACCCCGACCGAGCGCGCATCCTGGAGCGGGCGGCCGACCTCCCCTCCCTGCCGGGAGGGCCAAAGGCCCCTCCGGGCCGGCTCTACTCCTGGGTGCAACAGGAAGGCGGAACCCACTACCAGACCGTGGCCACCCGCTTCGCGCCCGGCCCGGAGCAGAGCTGGCTGGTCATGGTGCGCGCCCCCCTGGCCCAGGTGATGCGTCCCGCCCGTCAGGTGCGGCTGATCATCGTGGTGGTGACCCTGGTGTGCGTGGCCGCGGCGGTGGCGGGCATCCTCTGGACCTCCGGGGTGGTCACCCGGCCCATCCAACGCCTGGTGGAGGCCACCTCGCGTATCGCCGCCGGCGACCTGTCCGTCCATGCCCCGGTGCCCCACACCACCGAGGTGGCTGCCCTGGCCGAGGCCTTCAACCAGATGGTGGTGGACCTGCAGAAGCACATCGAGGAGCTGAAACGCACCACGGCGGAGAAAGAACGCCTGGCCTCGGAGCTGGCCATCGCCGCCCGCCTGCAGCGCTCGGTGCTGCCCTCGGCCCCCCCACGCCTGCCTCCGGGCTGGGACCTGGCCGGGATCACCCTGCCCGCCCGCGAGACCGGCGGCGACTTCTTCGACTACCTGGAGCTTCCCCAAGGCCGCCTGGGCATCGTGGTGGCCGACGTGGCGGGCAAGGGCCTGCCCGCGGCCCTGTTCATGCTCTCGGCCCGGGCCATGCTGCGCACCCTGGCCCTGACCGGCCACGACCCGGTGCAGATCGTGTCCGGGGCCAACCGCCTGCTGGCCGCGGACAGCGGCGACTCGGGCATGTTCGTGACCGTGTTCTACCTGGAGCTGGACCCGGCCCGGGGCACCCTGCGCTATGTCAACGCCGGGCACAACCCTCCCCTGCTGGTACGCGGGGGGCGGGTGGTGGAGCTGGCCCCCACCGGCATGGCCCTGGGGGCGCTGGCCGAGGCCGAGTTCCAGATGCGCCGCGAGATCCTGGCCCCGGGCGAGCGCCTGGTGTTGTACACTGACGGCGTGACCGAGGCCCCTGACGCTCAGGGGCGGCAGTTCGGCGAGGTGCGCCTGCGGTCCCTGGTCCTGGCCGGGGGAGAGCTGCCGGCGGGGGAGCTGGTGGAGCGTATCCGCCGGGAGGTGTTCTCTCATACCGGAGATCAACCCCAGTTCGACGACGTTACCTTGGTGGCCCTGATGCACAACAGCCAAGCCCACCCCAGCCTGGAGCTGGAGCTGCCCGCAGTGCTGTCCTCCCTGGAGGAGTTCGCCCGCTTCATGGCCCAGGCCGCGCAGAAGCTGGACCTGCCCCCAGAGGTGGCCCGCGCCCTGGAGCTGTGCGGCGACGAGGCCCTGACCAACGTGATCGAGTACGCCTACCCCCCCGATCAGCCCGGCCCGGTGCGCCTGCGCCTGGAACGAGGGCCTGAGGAGGTGCGCTTGGTCATCGAAGACCAGGGCAAACCTTTCACCCCGGAGCAAGCCCCTCCCCCCGACCTGGACTCCCCCCTGGAGGAACGCCGTGTGGGCGGCCTGGGCATCTACTTCATGCACCAGATGATGGACCGGGTGGAGCACTCCCGGGAGGGGGGCACCAACCGCCTGGTGCTGGGAAAGAGGCTGAAGGAGTGAGGCCTTTCCGCCCGCGGCAGGAGTCCCTGCATCGGGGGACACGCTCCTGGCAGGCCGTTTCCCCACCTTTGGTTGACACTGCCTGCTCTTTCGGGTAGATGAGGCTTGGACCCGCAAGCGGAGGTGCGAGCGTGGTCTTGTTGGCCCGCCAGCGGAGAGATGCCCGAGCTGGCCGAAGGGGCGCGACTGGAAATCGCGTGTACGGCCACAAGCCGTACCGAGGGTTCGAATCCCTCTCTCTCCGCCAC
>MTPE01000291.1 GCA_002011835.1 Desulfarculaceae bacterium JdFR-95
CAGGCCCTTGCCGCCCTGGGCGCGGCCCAGGGCGGCAAGGGCCACATCCCTCGGTCCAGAGGCCCGCCGGGTAGAGAACCTCGCCTCCCCGGCTCCAGAGTCACCCCCTCCCCCGGACGCGGCTATATATTACCGCATTTCTGCGATTTCGCCCGTTCTTCCGCCTCNATCTCGGCCAGCAGCTCCTGGTCTTCCCGGCTCAGACGCGCCCGGGCCAGCAGATCGGGCCGGCGCTGGCGGGTNCGCCGCAGGCTCTCCTTGCGCCGCCAGCGGGCGATGGCCGCGTGGTTGCCGGACAAAAGCACCTCCGGCACCTTCAGGCCGCGGAACTCGGCCGGCCGGGTGTAGTGGGGGTGCTCCAACAGCCCGTCGGCAAAGCTGTCGCTGGCCGCGGAGTTCTGCCCCCCCAACACCCCGGGCTTCAGCCGGCTGACCGCCTCCACCACGCACAAGGCGGCCAGCTCCCCCCCACTGAGCACGAAGTCGCCCAGGCTGAGCTCCATGTCCACCGCCAGCAGGCGCACCCGCTCGTCGATGCCCTCATAGCGGCCGCAGAGCAGGACCAGGCGCGGGTGGGCGGCCAGCTCCTCCACCACCGCCTGGTCCAGACGCCGGCCCTGGGGAGTGAGCAAGATCACCGGCCCCGGCGGGTCGGGCGGCAGGCTCTCCAGGGCTGCGATCACCGGCCCAGGCATCATGACCATGCCGTCGCCGCCGCCATAGGGCGCGTCGTCCACGGTGCGGTGCTTGTCCGTGGCGAAGTCGCGTATGTCGGTGACCCGCACCGTGATCAGGCCCGCCTTCTGGGCCCGGCCCAGGATGGAGGCCGCGCAATAGGTCCGGCACACCTCGGGCAGCAGGGTGAGTATGTCGAAGATCACCGCCCTCTCCCGCCTCGGCCCGCCTCAGGGTGTACCGCCTCGGCCGCCGCCCTCCTCCGGCTCACTGAACTCTTCCCAGCCCTGGGCCTCCAAGAGCCCCGGGGGGGGCTCCACTACCAGCCGCCCTCCCTCCACGTCCATCTCCTGCACCACGCCGGGGATGATGGGGATGAGGGCCTCGCGGCCGGTCTCGTCACGCACGATCCAGATCTCGTGCGCGCCGTAGTCGGTGACCTGGAAGACGCGTCCCAGCTCGCGGCCGGTGGTGGTGAACACCCGCGCGCCCCTGAGGTCGTCCCAATAGTATTCGTCCTCGGCCAGGGGAGGCAGGGCCTCGCGTCGTATCCACACCCAGGTGCCTTTGAGGGTCTGCGCTTCCTCGCGGGTGGAGAACTCACGCAGGCGGAGCAGCACCCGGCCTGCGTGGGGGCGCAGGCTCAGGACCGTGTAGGGCTTGGCCTGCTCCGGGNTGGGGCCGGCGTAGATCACCCCTGCCCGCAGGAAGATCTGGGGGTCACGGGCATAGGAGAAGACCCTCAGCTCCCCCTTGAGTCCAAAGGCCCCGCCCGCCCGGCCCATGAGGACCAGACGTGGCCGGCGCATGGCTACTCGATGATCTCCAGCACCGATCTCTTGCGGATCTTGGTGGAGGCGGCGCTGAGTATGGTTCGCATGGCGCGCGCGGTGCGGCCCTGTTTGCCGATCACCTTGCCCAGGTCTTCCTTGGCCACCTTCAGCTCGATGACCGAGGTCTGCTCACCCTCGATCTCGTTGACCTCGACCTGTTCGGGATGGTCCACCAGCGCCTGCGCGATGTACTTGATCAACTCCTTCATTGGGCACCTCCACCATCAGAGAGTGACCGGCGGCGCGAACGACCGGGCCCCATGAGGACCCAGGCCCTCTCAGCTCCTCCCGGCGGCGGCCTCCTCGCCCTGGGGCCACAGGCCCCGGGACTTGAGCAGGCTGGCCACGGTGTCGGTGGGCTTGGCGCCCAAATCCAGCCACTTCTTGAGCAGCTCGGGCTTGACCTTCACCTCGGCCGGGTCCTGGTTGGGATCATACGTGCCCAGAATCTCCAGGAACTTGCCGTCGCGGGGAGACTCGGAGTTCGCAGCTACGATCCGGTAGAAGGGCCTCTTCTTGGCCCCCATGCGCGTCAGCCTGATTCTCACTGCCATGGTTCGTCGCTCTCGCTCGGGGTTGAAAACACTCTCCTGGGGGCTGTCGTCCTCACAGGGGCAGCATGCGCCCCAGCCCCTTCCTGCCGCCCAGGCGGCTCATACTCTTCATCATCTTGCGCGCCTGCGCAAAGCTCTTGAGCAGGCGGTTGACGTCGGCCACGGTGGTGCCGCTGCCCATGGCGATGCGCCGCTTGCGCGAGGCGTTGATGATCTTGTAGTTGCGGCGCTCCTCCGGGGTCATGGAATTGATGATCGCCTCGGTGCGCTTCAGCTCCTTCTCGTCCGGGGCCAGGCCCTTNAGCGCGCCGGCCTTGCCCCCCAGCCCCGGAATCAAGGAGAGCAACTGCTCCAAAGAGCCCATCTTCTTGAGCTGGCGCAANTGATCGCGGAAGTCCTCCAGGTCGAACTCCTGCCGGGCGATCTTGCGGGCCAGCTTCTCGGCCTGCTGCTGGTCGTAGGCGGCCTGGGCCTTCTCCACCAGGGAGAGCACGTCGCCCATGCCCAGNATGCGGCCNGCCAGGCGGTCGGGGTGGAAGGTCTCCAGGGCCTCCAGCTTCTCGCCCACGCCCACCAGCTTGATGGGCACGTCCACCACCGCGCGGATGGACAAGGCCGCTCCACCCCGGGCGTCGCCCTCCACCTTGGTGAGGATCACCCCCGTGAGCCCCAACTGCCGGTGGAAGCCCTGGGCCACGTTGACCGCGTCCTGGCCGGTCATGGCGTCGGCCACCAGAAGCACCTCCACCGGCTTGAGGCGCTCTTTGATCGCCGCCAGCTCGGCCATCAGCGGCTCGTCTATGTGCAGGCGGCCGGCGGTGTCCAGGATCACCACGTCGGCCGCGGCCTGGGCCGCCCCGGAAAGCGCGGCCACGCACACCTCCACCGGGTTCGCCTCGGGGTCGCTGTCCCACACCGGCACCTGGATCTGCTCCCCCAGGCGCTTGAGCTGCTCCACCGCCGCCGGCCGCTGCAGGTCGGCCGGCACCAGGTAGGGCCGCCGGCCCCGCTTCTTCAGCTCCAGGGCCAGTTTGGCCGCAGTGGTGGTCTTGCCCGAACCCTGCAGCCCCACCAGCATGTACACCAAAGGCGGCCGCCCCACCAGGACCAAGGGCTCGGCCTGGCCCCCCATCAGTGCGGCCAGCTCGTCCCGGACTATCTTGATCACCTGCTGGGCCGGGGTCAGGCTGGCCATCACCTCCTGGCCCACCGCCCGCTCCTTCACCCGGGCGATGAAGTCCTTGGCCACCTTGTAGTGGACGTCGGCCTCCAACAGGGCCAGACGCACCTCTCGCAGGGCATCGGCAATGTTCTTCTCCGTCAGCTTGCCATGCCCCTTCAGCCGCTTGAAGGTCTGGGCCAGTCGCTCACTGAGGTTGTCGAACATGCTTCACAATCACCACAAATAGGACCACACCACAAGCGCGCCGGCGGCCCGCCTGAAACTGTGGGAGTATATGGGAGTCCCGCCCTCGCGTCAACCAGGAGCCGTCAGCAGATATGGCCTGTCACCTGGCCCAGTTATAATATACCAGAGCCGGGGTGGGAGACACAATCGCCCCGCCAGGGGACCAGAGCAACCTCCACCCCGCCCCTAACATCATGTGCTCGGCTCGCTGCCCGCCGATCCAGGCGGGTGTTGTTTGGCCCCTGCCCTCCCCTGTCCGCCGATCTGCTCGCGGTCTCCCCAGGGAGTCTGCCTCCCGAAGCGTCCCCCACTCTGTTCAGCGCGCCCCGCCACCTGTCTGCTGCTGCTGGCGCTTCATGATCTTGGCCCAGGTGTCGCGCAGGGTGACGATACGGTTGAACACCAGCCTCTCCGGCCGGCTGTCCGGGTCCACGCAGAAGTAGCCCTTGCGCTCGAACTGGAAGCGCTCGCCCGGCTGGACCCCGGCCANGGAGGGCTCCACCCGCGCCTGGTCCATGACNACCAGGGAGTCGGGGTTGAGGAAGTCGCGGAAGTCGGCGTCCTTCTGGGACATGGGGCGGGGGTGGTTGAACAGGCGGTCGTAGAGCCGCACCTCGGCCGGCAGGGCGTGGGCGGCCGAGACCCAGTGGATGGTGCCGCGCACCTTGCGTCCGTCGGGGGCGTTGCCGCCGCGGCTGTCCGGGTCTATGGTGCAGCGCAGCTCCACCACCTGGCCGGTGTCCGGGTCCTTGACCACCTCCTGGCAGGTGAGCAGGTAGGCCCAGCGCAGGCGCACCTCCCGCCCCGGGGCCAGGCGCCAGAACTTGCGCGGGGGGNCTTCCATGAAGTCGTCGCGCTCGATGAGTATCTCGCGGCCGAAGGGCACCTTGCGCCAGCCCATGCGCGGCGGGTCGTCCGGGAAGTAGGGGGCGTCCAGCTCGTCCACCTTGTCCGCGGGCCAGTTGGTGATCACCACCTTGAGCGGGTCCAGCACCCCCATCACCCGGCGCACCCGGGTGTTGAGGTCGTCGCGGATGGCCCACTCCAGCTTGCCCATGTCCACCCAGGAGTCGCGCTTGGCCACCCCGATCATCTCGCAGAACTTGCGTATGGCCTCCGGGGTGAAGCCCCGGCGCCGCATGCCCACCAGGGTGGGCATGCGGGGGTCGTCCCAGCCGGCCACGATGCCCTCGTCCACCAGGGCCTTGAGCACCCGCTTGCTCATCACGGTGTATTCCAGGTTCAGGCGGGCGAACTCGATCTGCTGCGGGTGGTACACCCCCAGCTGGTCCAGGATCCAGTCGTACAGAGCGCGGTTGTCCTCGAACTCCAGGGTGCAGATGGAGTGGGTGATGCCCTCGATGGAGTCGCTCAGACAGTGGGTGAAGTCATACATGGGATAGATACACCACTTGTCCCCGGTGCGGTGGTGCGGCACCTTGCGGATGCGGTACAGCACCGGATCGCGCATCACCAGGTTGGGATGGGCCATGTCGATCTTGGCCCGCAGGGTGCGGCTGCCCTCGGGGAACTCGCCCGCCCGCATGCGCGCGAACAGATCCAGGTTCTCCTCCACGCTACGGTCGCGCCAGGGGCTATTGCGGCCGGGGGTGGTCAGGGTGCCGCGGTACTCGCGGATCTCCTCCGGGCTCAGGTCGCAGACGTAGGCCTTGCCCATCTTGATCAGCTGCACCGCGTATTCGTACAACTGCTCGAAGTAGTCCGAGGCGTAGTAGAGATGCTCGCCCCAGTCGAAGCCCAGCCAGCGCACGTCCTCGATGATGGCGTCGATGTACTCCTGGGACTCTTTCTCCGGGTTGGTGTCGTCGAAGCGCAGGTGGCAGCGCCCGCCGAACTCCGCGGCCAGGCCGAAGTTGAGGCAGATGCTCTTGGCATGGCCGATGTGCAGGTAGCCGTTGGGCTCGGGGGGAAAGCGGGTCACCACCCGGCCTCCCCACTTGCCAGTCTCCAGGTCACGCTGGATGATGGCCTTGATGAAGTTGGGTGGCACCTTGGTCTCGGCTTTGCTCATGGGGCTCGCTCCTTGTCTGTCTCCAATGTGCCAGCCCGGCTGCCCGCGGGCAAGCCCCGGTCCGGCCTCGACACCGCATGTTTACCCTTGGGAGCGGACCTGTCAACTGCGAGCTGGCGAGCCGCCCACATCGCCTCTCGGCCCACATCCCGCTGGAGTATACTGCAGCCATGAGCCGTCCCTGCACCAAGGAAGCCCAGGCCTTGTTGCCCCAGGCCGTGCGCCTGCACCAAGCCGGCCGTCTGGCCGAGGCGGTAGAGACTTACCACCGCGCCTTGGCCGCCGATCCTCACTGCTTCGAGGCCTACTACAACCTGGGCGTGGCCCTGTTCCAGCAGGACCAGATCGTCCTGGCCCGGCGGGCCTTCGCCCGGGCGGTGGAGCTGCAGCCCCGCGACGCCGAGGCGATGAGCAACCTGGCCAAGTGCCACAAGGAACTGGGCCGGCTGGAGGAGGCCGAGGAGCTCTACCGCCGGGCCCTGGCGCTGGCCCCGCGGCCGGAGATCCACAGCAACCTGCTGTTGCTCCTGAGCTACCTGCCCGGGCTGCACCAGGCGCGGCTGCTGGCCGAGCACCGCGCCTGGGCCCGGCGCTTCGAAACACCCCTGGCCGCCCATCTTGCACCTTATGCCAACCCCCCCGATCCCGAGCGTCCCCTCCAGGTGGGCCTGGTCTCGCCCGACCTGCGGCGCCACCCGGTGGCCTTCTTCCTCCTGCCGGTGCTGGAGGCCCTGGACCAGGAACGTTATCCCATCACCTGTTACGCCAACAGCCCGGTAGAGGACGAAGTGACCGCCTGGCTCCAGGCCCTGGCCCGGCGCTGGCGCCGCACCGCCTCCCTGGACGACGCGCAGATGGCGGCCCAGATTCGGGCCGACGGCATCGACCTGCTCATCGACCTGGCCGGCCACACTGCGGGCAACCGCCTGACGGTGTTCGCGCGCCGGCCCGCACCGGTGCAGGCCACCTGGCTGGGCTACGAACTCACCACCGGGCTGACGGCCATGGACTACCTCCTGAGCGACACCCACAGCCTGCCCCCCGGCTGCGAGGCCTTTTTCACCGAGGAGGTGGTTCGCCTGCCCGGTGGTCACCTGTGCTTCCGGCCCCCGGACTATGCTCCCGAGGTGACTCCCCTGCCCTGCCTGGTCCTGGGAGGCTTCACCCTGGGCTGCTTCAACAACCCGGCCAAGATCAACCGCGAGGTGGCCCGGCTGTGGGCTCGGGTGCTGGAGGCCATACCCCGGGCACGGCTGGTGGTGGGCTACAAGACCCTGCGCCACCGCCGGGAGCAGGAGGTCATGCGGCGCCGCCTGGCCGAGGCGGGGATGGACCCGACCCGCCTGGAGGTGGCGGGCTGGGAGGACCACGCCCGGGCCCTGGCCGCCTATCAGGCCGTGGACCTGGCCCTGGACCCCTTTCCCCACGGCGGGACCACCACCACCTTCGAGGCCCTGTGGATGGGGGTGCCGGTGCTCACCCTGCCGGGAGACAGCCCCGTCTCCCGCCTGTCGGTGGCGCCGCTGCGAGAGCTGGGCCTGGACGAGCTGGAGACCACGAGCCCCGACCAATACGTGGCTACGGCCGTAGCCCTGGCCCGGGCGCCACAAAGGCTGGCGGCCTGGCGGGCCGAGCTGCGCCAGCGCATGGCCGCCTCCAGTCTCTGCCGGGGCGAGGCCCTGGCCCGGCGTCTGGAAGAGGCCTGGCGCGAGATGTGGCGCCGCTGGTGCGCCGGCCAGAGGCGATGAGCCACCTCCCCCAGACCCGGACCGACCGCCGCCACCGCGGCCGGCTGGCCGCCGCCCGCTCCGTGAGGCGGTGCGAGAACAATACGAGATCGAATTGAGATAAAAAGGCCGCGATTCCTTCACGGAGATCACGGCGTGGCCCTTCCGCCCTCACGACGGTGTCCGGCACTACTTCGAGGGGAATCTTGACAAGGGCGGGCTGCGGGGCACGAGGTTCCGCGACCTCTGGCGCATCTTCGCCGCCCTGGGGCTCAGCCACGGGGAGAGCCCGCCGCGGCCGGGGCACTCCTGCCTCCCGCTCCCCGGCGGCCACGGGAGGCGGTCGAGCAGCGAGAGGGGCCGCGCCCGCAGGCGCCCCACACGCGCCCACCAAAAGCGGAAACGCCGCAACCACTTGGGGCCACGGCGTTTCTACCTTGCTTGGTGCCG
>MTPE01000148.1 GCA_002011835.1 Desulfarculaceae bacterium JdFR-95
GGGCTGGTATCGCACCTCCATCGGCACCGGCTCGGACGCCTGCGGGGCCAACGTCTACGTGCACGAGGACGGCTCGGTGTTGCTCTACACCGGCATCACCGAGATGGGCCAGGGCGCCTTCACCGTACTGCCCCAGATCTGCGCCGAGGCCCTGGGGGTGCGCATGGAGGACGTGCGCCTGGTCACCCCGGACACCGACCTGGTGCCCGAGTCCGGCCCCACCGTGGGCAGCCGCTCCACCACCCTCATGGGCAACGCCATCATCCAGGCCTGCCGCCAGGTGCGGGAGTCGCTGGAGAAGGTGGCGGCGGAGATGCTGGACTGCCCCGCCCAGCGCCTGGTGTTCCGCCAGGGCGAGGTGTTCGACCGCCAGCAGCCGGAACGCAAGCTGGCCTTCCGCGAGGTGGCGGCCAGGTGCATGGCCCAGGGCTTACGCCTCATCGGCCAGGGCTGGTGGGCCCCGCCCCGCTCCAGCCTGGACCCGGAGACCGGCCAGGGCAACCCCTACTTCGTCTACACCTACTCCACCCACATGGCCGAGGTGGAGGTGGACGTGGAGACGGGCGAGGTGGAGGTGACCCACTACGTGGCCGCCTTCGACGTGGGCAAGGCCATCAACCCCAAGGCCCTGGAGGGCCAGATCGAGGGCGGGGTGGTCATGGGCCTGGGCTACGCCCTGATGGAGGAGGTGGTGATCCGCGAGGGGCGGCCGGTGAACCTGGGCCTGCAGGACTACCTGATACCCACGGTGCTGGACGTGCCCGACATCCAGCCGGTGATCCTGGAACACCCCAACCGCTACGGCCCCTATGGGGCCAAGGGCATCGGCGAGATGCCCAATATCCCGGCCACGCCGGCCATACTCAACGCCATCGCCGACGCCTGCGGGGGAAGGGTGCGCCGCCTGCCCGCCGATCCCGAGGCGGTGTTCTGGGCCATCCGCGAGGCGGGCGGGCCGCCGCCGGACTAGGGCGAGACGCACGGCTTGGAAGGGGGGGCCGAGCCTGGAGAAGAAAGGGCAACCCAAACCTTAACCTAGTTGACCCATGGGAGGGACGAGAATGAAGCGCACAGGGCTTTTGTTCCTGGCCTGCCTGGTCGCCGCGAGCCTTGTGGCCGCGGTCCCGGGCCCTGGCCTCGCCGGCACCCCCGACAAGATCAAGATCGGGCTCATGTTCGGGCTCACCGGCCCGGCCTCGCCCATCGGCCCGGTACAGATGAAGGGTGCCAAACTGGCCATCGACGAGATCAACGCCGCCGGTGGGGTGCGGCTGGGAGGCAAGCGCATCCCGGTGGTGGCGGTGGTCAAGGACGACGAGACCAAGGGTGACGTGGCGGTGCGCCGCTTCAAGGAGCTGCGCAACGAGGAGAAGGTGGTGGGCCTGGTGGGCTCCACCTTCGCCGGCATCTCCAAGGCCCTCAACAACCAGGTGCGCCGCCAGCCCCTGCCCTACATCAGCGCCTGCGTGGCGCCCATGGACATGTTCGAGAAGGGCAAGCTGGCTCCCACCACCTTCGGCATCCACGGCACCGCCTATTCCATCGGCTACTCCGGCGCGGCCTACATCGCCACCAAGCTCAAGCTGAAGAAGGTCTATTTCCTGGCCCCGGCCTACTCCTTCGGGCGTGACCAGTTCAAGGGGGCCAAGGCGGCCTTCGACAAGTACGGGGTGAAGGTGATCTACGACGAGGCGCCGGTGAAGACCGCGGACTACACCCCCTACATCCAGAAGATCGCCGAGGCCAAGCCCGACATCTGCATGATGGCCCAGTGGGGCACCGGGGCCATCGCGGTGCTCAAGCAGGCCCACGAGCTGGGGCTGAAGAAGAAGACCAAGATCTGGTTCAACTGGATGACCAACGTCTTCGGCAGCGGGGTGCCGGCCGAGGCCCTGGAGGGCGTCTACAGCCTGATGAGCTGGTATTGGAACCTGGAGGGCTTCGACGACCCCGAGGTGGTCAAGGCGGGCAAGGCCTTCGTGGACAAGTACATGAAGGTCTACGGCGAGCCCCCCGACCCCTATGCCGGCATGGCCTACGTGGGCTGCAAGGAGCTGATCCGGGGCATCGAGCTGGCCCAGTCCACCGATCCCTTCAAGATCGCCCAGGCCCTCATGAAGAACCCCCAGTTCCCCTCCATGAAGGGGCCGGGCAAGTGGCGCATCGACCACCAGCCCATCTTCAAGTACGGCGCCTTCGTGGTGGTGGGCAAGGGGCCGGCCGAGCGCAAGGGCAAGTGGGACCTGGTGCGGGTGATCGGCGCCTACACCGGTGGCGACTACCTGCCCCCCCTGTCCACCGAAGGCTACTGATGGTTTGACCTCCAACCACCACCCGGGCCGGGGGCACCGTGGCCACACGGGCCCCCGGCCCCTCCACCCCCCACCGGGGGCGGGACGAGAGACATGGGCCAGCCCATCCTGCGTACCGAGGCGGTGAGCAAGCAGTTCGANGGCCTGGTGGCGGTGGACCGCGTCACCTACCAGGTGGAGGAGGGCCAGACCGCCGGCATCATCGGGCCCAACGGGGCGGGCAAGAGCACCTTCTTCAACCTCCTCACCGGCTACCACCGCCCCAGCGCGGGCCGGGTGTTCTTCCGCGGCCGCGACATCACCGAGCTGCCCCCGCACAAGCGGGTGATGCTGGGCCTGGCCCGCACCTTCCAGTTGGTGTCGGTGTTCGACTCCATGACCGTGATGGAGAACATGATGCTGGCCCGGGTGCGCCAGGGCCCGGACTACCGCCACAAGGGCCGCTTCTTCTTCCGCCGCGCCCACTACCCGGAGCTGGAGGAGGAGTGCCTGCAGGCCCTGGACACCCTGGGCATCGCCGACAAGGCCGACACCCCCACCGCCGACATGTCCTACGGCGAGAAGCGGGAGCTGGAGATCGCCCTGGCCCTGTCCCTCAATCCCCGCGTGCTGCTGTTGGACGAGCCCTTCGCGGGCCTGAGCCTGGTGGACATCGCCCACATCAGCCGGGTGATCCAAAGGCTGAAGGGCAAGTTCACCATCGTGATCATCGAGCACAAGATCAGCAAGCTCATGGACCTGGTGGAGAGCCTGTGCGTGTTCAACGAGGGCGCCCTGGTCTGCCAGGGCGACCCCCGCCAGGTGATCTGCGATCCCAGGGTCCGGGAGTGCTACTGGGGCAAGGAAGAGATGGTATGTTACTGAGCGTCGAAGACCTCGACGTGCGCTACGGTCATGCCCGGGTCCTGCACCAGGTCTCCCTGAACCTGGCCGAGGGTGAGCTGGTCTGCGTGGTGGGGCGCAACGGCGCGGGCAAGACCACCCTGCTCAAGACCATCGGCGGCTTCATCGCCCCCGCGGGGGGCAAGGTGGTCTTCGCCGGACGGCGCCTGGACGGCCTGCCCCTGGAGCAGGTGGCCCGCCTGGGGGTGAAGTACGTCTACCAGGACAAACGGGTGTTCGGCGAGCTGACCGTGCGCGAGAACCTGGAGCTGGCCGCCTACCCCACCGGCGAGAGCCTGGAGGAGGCGGTGGCCAAGGTCCTGGCCATCAACCCCCGCATGGAGCGCCTGCTGGACACCAAGGCCAAGGCCCTGTCCGGCGGCGAGCGCCAGATCCTGCTCATCGGCCGCGCCCTGGTGGGGGACCCCCGCCTGCTGCTCATCGACGAGCCCACCGAGGGCCTGGCCGCCATCATCATCGGCGAGATAATCGACATCCTGCTCAAGATGAAAGGACGCATCTCCATGCTGGTGGTGGAGCAGAACCTGGCCACCGTGGCCCGCCTGGCCGACCGGGTCTACGTGATGAAGGAAGGCGTGTTGGCCCGCGAGATCCGCGACCCCGAGCTCATCGCCAATCCCTCCTCCTACGAGGAGGAGCTGTAGGGAAGCCCCATGTTCCGCCGGGTAGAGAGATCGCCCCTGCTCACCTTGGCCTGCGTGGCGGGCCTGTTCGTGGTCTTCGGCTATGCCACCAGCCTGGCCAAGATCACCGACTTCATGATCTTCTGTATCTTCGTCCTGGGCTTCGACCTGCTCTACGGCCACATGGGCCAGCTCTCCTTCGGGCACATGCTCTATCTGGGGGCCGGCGCCTANGGCTGCGGCATGTTCGCCTANCACCTCTGGCCCGATCCCCTGGCCAGCATCCTGGCGGGGGTTCTGTTGGGGGCCCTGTTGGCCGCCCTGCTGGGGCCGGTGGTGGTCAAGACCAGCGGGGCCGCCTTCGCCCTGCTCAACCTGGCCCTGAANGAGGTGGGCGCCTACCTGGTGCTCAGCCCCCTGCACCAGTGGACCGGGGGTGAGGACGGCCTGAGCCTGTTCTTCGACGCCTACGGGCCCCTGGACTTCGCGGACAACACCTTCCGCTTCTTCTTCTGTCTGGCCTGTCTGCTGGCGGTGTGCTACCTGATGCTGCGCCTGGTGCGCTCGCCCTACGGCATACTGCTGAAGGCCATCAAGGAGAACGAGGTGCGCGCCCGCTTCCTGGGCTACGACACCTATGCCTACAAGTACGTCACCTTCATCATCTCCGGGGCGGTGGTGGCCCTGGCGGGGGCGCTCACCAGCATCAACCTGAGCTACTGCAACACCAGCCTCATCGCCCCCACCCGCAACGTGGAGGTGATCTTCTCNGCCCTGATGGGCGGGGCGGGCAGCGTGATGGGCGCGGTGGTGGGCGGCACCGCCTTCATGACCATCAGCAACTACCTGGCCTCCTACCTCATCCGCTGGGAGATGTTCCTGGGCTTCGCGCTCTTGGTGTTCGCCTTCTGGTTCCGCAAGGGCATCTGGGGCTACCTGTGCCGCCGCTAGGGCAGGGGAGATAGGCAGATGACCAACTTCCTCCAGTCCATACTCTTCGGCCTCACCATCGGGGGCATCCTCTACATCATCTCCATCGGCCTGTCCCTCACCTTCGGGGCCATGGGCATCGTCAACTTCGCCCACGGCCTGATCTACGCCGTGGGGGCCTATGCCCTCTACACCGTGGCCAANATCGCGGGGCTGGGCTTCCTGCCCGGTCTGCTGGCGGCCCTGGTGGTGTCCATCCCCCTGAGCTGGCTCATCGAGCGCTTCGTGATCCGGCGCCTGTACGGCCAGTCCATCGACTACGCCATCATCGCCACCTTCGCCATCCTGCTCATCGGCGCCGACCTGCTCAAGTGGCTGTTCGGGGCCAGCCCCCTGCCCATCTCCGACCCCATCGGCGTGCTGTGGAGCTTCTGGGGCCTGCAGATGCCGGTCTACCGCCTGGTCATCATCGGTTTGAGTCTCCTGATCTACCTGGGGCTGCAGTTGTTCTTCCGCAGGACCCTGGTGGGCAAGATCGTGGTGGCGGGCCTGCAGGACCGGGAGGCGGTGCGCAGCCTGGGCATCCGGGTGGAGCGGCACTTCGCCCTGGTGTTCGTGATCGGCAGCGCCCTGGCCGCCCTGGGCGGGGTGCTCTACGCCCCCCTGAGCACCCTGGACCCCTACATGGGCTTCGAGATCCTCATCCTGTGCTTCGCAGTGGTGATCGTGGGGGGCATGGGCAACCTGCGCGGCACCGCGGTGGCGGCCTTCGCCCTGGGGCTGGTGCATTCGCTCACCGCGGCCTATCTGGTCTCCTCGGCCTCGGACGCCATGGTCTATGTGGTCATGGCGGTGGTGCTCATCTTCCGCCCCATCGAGGCCCAGGCCTGAGTACAAGGAGGAAGTCGGGCATGCAGACCAGCCACCACGCCTACCTCAGGATGGGCATCGTGCACTTCATGGCCTTCCCCCAGTTGGCCGGCGGCTCCGGCCCCTGGGAGGAGACCGTGGAGGCCATCGCCCGCGACACCTTCTTCGACGCCATCGAGATCACCCACATCGCCCATGAGGCGGTGCGCACCCGGGTGCGCGACATCTGCCGCCTGGCCCAGCTGAGCGTGGGCTTCGGCGCCCACCCCATCATCCTGGGGGAGAGGCGCGACCTCAACGCCCTGGAGAGCAAAGAGCGCACCGCGGCGGTGGCGCGCATGAAGGAGCTGATCGACGAGGCCGCCTTCATGGAGGCCGACAGCTTCGTGGTCCTGAGCGGCAAGGACCCCGGCCCCCAGCGCCGCCAGGCCGCGGTGGCCGCCCTGGTGGAGTCGCTCACCGAGCTGTGCGCCTACTCCCGCCGCGTGGGCGGCCCCCCGGTGGTGATCGAGGCCTTCGACCAGGCGGTGGACAAGTGCTGCCTGCTGGGTCCGGCCGATCTGGCCGCCGAGGTGGCGCGAGAGGTGAGCGCCCACTACGACAACTTCGGCCTGCTGGTGGACCTCTCCCACATACCCCTTCTGGGCGAGTCCCCCCGCCAGGCCCTGGAGCCGGTGCGCGACTGGCTGGCCGTCGCCCACCTGGGCAATGCCGTACTCACCCAGGGCATGCCCGCCTACGGCGACCACCACCCCCCCTTCGGCACCCCCGGAGGCGTGAACTACGTCTCCCAGGTGGTGGAATTCCTGCGGGTGCTCAAGGAGATTGGCTTCCTGGACCCGGTGCGGCAGCCCCTGGTCAGCTTCGAGGTCAAGCCCCTGGAGGGTCAGGACCCCCACCTGGTCATCGCCAACGCCAAGCGCATCATGCAGCGGGCCTGGGCCCTGCTCTGAGGTCCGCCCGCAGGAGGAAAGGAGCCCCGAGATGAAACCCAAGGTCTTCCTCACCCGCCGCCTGCCCGACGGAGCCATGCGGGTCCTGGAGGAGAAGTTCGACCTCACCTGCAACCCCCACGACCGGGTGCTCACCCGCCAGGAACTCCTGGAGGGGGTACGGGGCATGGACGGCATCCTGCCCCTGCTGACTGACCGCATCGACGCCGAGCTGCTGGAGGCCGCCGGCCCCCAGCTGAAGATCGTGGCCAACTACGCTGTGGGCTACAACAACATCGACCTGGCCGCCTGCACCGCCCGGGGCGTGGCCGCCACCAACACCCCGGGGGTGCTGACCGACACCACCGCCGACCTGGCCATGGCCCTGCTGCTGGCCGTGGCCCGCCGCCTGATCCCGGCCGAGGCCTTCGCCCGCGCCGGCCGCTACCAGGGCTGGGCGCCGCTTTTGTTCGTGGGCAGCGACGTGCACCACAAGACCCTGGGGATCATGGGCTTCGGCCGCATCGGCTTCGCCATGGCCCAGCGCGCCACCGGATTCCAGATGCGCATCCTCTACCACGACAGCAAACCGGCCGACCCCGAACGCGAGCGCATGGTGGGCGCCACCTTCGTGGACAAACAGACCCTGCTCGCCGAGTCGGACTTCGTCTCCCTGCACGTGCCCCTCACCCCCGAGACCCGGCACCTGATCGGCGAGGCGGAGCTGAAGGCCATGAAACCCACCGCCTACCTGATCAACACCAGCCGGGGCGAGGTGGTGGACGAAAAGGCCCTGGTCCGGGCCCTCAAGGCGGGCGAGATCGCCGGCGCCGGCCTGGACGTGTTCGAGAACGAACCCGAGATCGAACCCGAACTGAAAGAGATGGAGAACGTGGTGCTCCTGCCGCACATCGCCAGCGCCTCCATTGAGACGCGCACCAAGATGGGCCTGGTGGCTGCAGACAACCTCATCGCCCGGCTCATCGAAGGAAGGATGCCGCCCAACTGCCTCAACCCAGAGGTGTTTTCATAGACTTCCCCTC
>MTPE01000366.1 GCA_002011835.1 Desulfarculaceae bacterium JdFR-95
GCCCTGGTCAAGGTGGCGGTCACCGCGCCGGAGCCCACCCTGGAGGACAACCGCGACGACGTGGACCGCCTGGTGGGGGCCCTGCAGCAGAAGGGCGAGCGCCACTTCCGCTTCGACTTCGAGGCCATCCGCGACCTGCCCCGGGCCTTCCGCGACGGCGACTGGACCGTGACCGCCACCATCCTGCGGCCCGTGGACCCCTCCAGCGGCTACAACCACGTGATCCGGGTGGAGCCGGGCGACACTACCGACCGCAACATCGCTGCGGCCATCGACCTGGGCACCACCACGGTGTGGGCCCAGTTGGTGGACCTGAACACCGGCGAGGTGCTGGGCACCGAGGGTAACTTCAACGCCCAGATCGGCTACGGCGAGGACGTGATCACCCGTATCATCTATGCGGGCAAGCCGGGGGGGCTCAAGCGCCTGCAGGAGGCCGCGGCCAGCTCCATCAACGAGGTACTCAAGGCCCTGGCGCGCAAGACCGGCGTGGAGCTGACCGAGGTCAACCTGGCGGTGCTGGCGGGCAACACCACCATGACCCAGCTCTTTCTGGGGGTGGAGCCGGCCTACATCCGCCTGGAGCCCTACGTGCCGGCGGCGTCCTACTATCCCCCGGTCAAGGCCAGCCGCTTCGGCCTGGCCCTGCCCGACCACGTCTCGGTGCTGATCTTCCCTGCCGTGGCCTCCTACGTGGGCGGGGACGTGGTGGCCGGGGTTATGGGCTGCGGCATGCACAAGGACCCGCGGCTCACCCTGTTCATCGATATGGGCACCAACGGCGAGGTGGTGGTGGGCAACCAGGACTGGATGGCCTGCGCCGCGGCCAGTGCCGGCCCGGCCTTCGAAGGCGGAGGCATCAAGTTCGGCATGCGGGCCTCGCGCGGGGCCATCGAAGGCTTCTCGGTCAACCCCATCACCGCCGAGCCCGCCATCCGCACCGTGGGCCGCGCCCTGCCCAAGGGCATCTGTGGCTCGGGCCTGATCGCGGCCGTGGCCTCGCTGTTCATGGCCGGGCTGATCGACGAGCGGGGCAAGATCAACCTGGACCACCCCAGCGAGCGCCTGCGCGAGGGCGAGGACGGACCCGAGTACGTGCTGGTCTACGCCGAAAACACCCAGATCGGCCGCGACATCACCCTCACCGAGGCGGACATCGACAACCTGATGCGGGCCAAGGCGGCCATGTACGCGGCCTACATGACCCTGCTGGAGGGCGTGGGCCTGTCCATCGAGGACCTGGAGCGGGTGATCCTGGCCGGCGGCTTCGGCCAGTCCATCAACATCGAACTGGCCCAGACCATCGGTCTGTTGCCCGAGCTGCCCCTGGACCGCTTCACCTTCGTGGGCAACGGCTCCCTGTTGGGCTGCCGCCTGGTGGCCCTGTCCAACCCCTTGCGAGCCGAGGTGGGGGCCATCGTGGACCAGATGACCAACTTCGAGCTGTCGGTGGCCCCAGGCTACATGGACAACTACATGAGCAGCATGTTCCTGCCCCACACCGAGGCCGAACGCCTGTTCCCCAAGGTGAGCGCCCGCCTGGCCGAGGCCCGCCAGGCCCTGCGCCAGGCCAGTTGAGCCGCCCCCCCTGCCCTTAGATACAGACCGCCCCTTTCGGGACGAGCCCACAAACGGCCCGGCCCGGTGGGGCGGTCTGTACCGGCTTGTGGGGTGGGGCTAGTCCACGGAGTCCAAGGTCAGGTCGAAGATGAGGGTCTTACCGGCCAGGGGATGGTTGGCGTCCAGAACCGCCTCCTCCTCGCCCAGCTCGGTCACCCACAGGATGACCTCCCGGTCTCCGGCCACCGCCTTCAGCGGCATGCCCACCTGCACCCCCGGAGGCAGACGGTCGATGGCCACCCGCTGTACCAGACCCTCCTGGTGGGGACCATAGGCATCCTCCGGCGGCACGGTCACGGTCTTGGTCTCGCCCACACTCATGCCCAACACCGCATTGCTCACCCCGGGAATCACCTCGCTGCCTCCGGCGATGAACTCCAGGGGCTCGCCACCCTGAGAGCTGTCGAAAACCGTGCCGTCCTCCAACCTGCCGGTGTAGTGAACCCGTACCCGATCCCCTTGTTCGACCACGCGCATCCTGTTTCCTTTCCGCCCCCTCAATGGGGCTGCGATTAAAAAAGGCCGGCCCCCGCGGGCCGGCTGACTACCGAACGCGGAAAGACCTTTCTCCACGATTCATATAACTATTAACATATCCGACGCACCCTCGCCAATCACCTGTGGCTCGCTTTTGCCCTCGGGCATCTGCCCCACGCTGCCTGCCTCTGCCCTCCGGCCCCTACGGCCACCGACTCCAGAGGCTGGCTCACCCCCGCCCCGGCTCCAGTACGCCGTGCGTGAATATCTCCTGAAAATACTCCCCCAGCTCCGTGTAGTCGACCGATCCTGCCGGCCTGAACCACTTGTACGTATAATGCACCATGCCAAAAAAAGCGAAAGCCGCCACTGCGGGCGGGATGTCCTTCATCAACCCCTCGCGGCGCAGCCCCGCCAGAATGTCCTTTATGGCCTCCAGGTAGCGCCGCTGTTTGGCCACCAGCACCTGCCGGTGTTCCGGGCTCAGGTTGTCCAGCTCGTTCACCAGCAGGATCAGACGGTGCCGGTCCGAGGCGTAGAAACGGGTGTAGAAACGCAAGAAAGCCTGCAGCCGCACCAGGGGCGGCGCCTGGGGCGGGGTCAAGTTCTCGATCTCCTCCAGGGCCACGGTGATGTGTTCGTCCAGTAGTTGAAACAGCAAATCCTCCTTGCTGGACATGTAGTGATAGAGGGAACTCTTCTTGAGCCCCATCTCCCGCGCCAGGTCCTGCAGGGAGGTGCCATGATACCCCCGCTCGGCGAACAGGCGGGCGGCCACGTCGAAAAGCCGCTGGCGGCGCCTGAGGCCCTTTTGTTTGTACACCATGGCTTGCCCAAAACCTCCGGCCCGCAGCAGCCGCCTCGCGGCGCCACCGGCTCGTTTTTTTCGACCGCATGTTCGTTTGTACTCCTTATGCCCCACCGGCCGGGGAATTGTCAAGTTCGACCCCGGAGGCGCACCTTGCCTCTGTTCCGGCCCTGAGGTATCATTCCGCGGCAATGTTCGGGAGGGCCGTGATGATCCTGCAGTTCAGCAACGCGCGGGTGGAGATCGCCCGCCAGGGAGACCTGGCTCAGCTCACCACCCTGTCCCACGCCGGGCGCAAGCTGCAGGTGTTGGGAAAGCCGAGCTGGCTGGTGGACTTCGACCAGTTGGGCTACTCCCGCAACCGGCCCGAGATCGAGGCCGCCCTGGAGGAGGCGGTCTGCGGCTACCTGGACCGGCCCGAGAGCTGGTATCGCCTGGCCCGGCTGTCGGGCCGCTTCCTGGTCCTGGTTTCACGGGGGGAGGAGCTGCAGGAGCTGATCACCTCGGACCAGTTGCCCAACACCCTCTACTACTACCAGGAGCACGGCCGCCTGGTGCTGAGCGACGACGTATGGGCCTGTCTGCCGCGCCTGCGGCCCCTGTCCCCGGAGGCCTACAGCGAGGCCAACCTGGCCTACTTCGACCAGAAGAAGACCTGCATCCCCGACGAGACCCTGTTCAAGGGGCTGTTCCGCCTGCGGCCGGCCACCATCTACCGCGTGCAGGAGGCCGGCCTGCACCCGCAGCGGGCGGTGTACTACGTGAAGCAGGACCCGGGCCGCTTCCGCTTCGAGGACTTCCTGGCCGTGATCGGACGCCAACTGGAGCCGGGCCGCTACACCCTGGCCTACAGCACCGGCATCGATTCCCACCACCTGCTGCAGACCTTCGGAGACTGGATCGAGGACCTCTGCACGGTGTACTACGCCGCACCCCACCAGGAGCCCGAGCGCAGCAAGGAGGCTGGAGTGGCGGTGATCAACGCCCTGGAGGCGGACAAGCCCTTCCAGCTGGTGCCGGCCGACTTCGCCGACCGCAGCAACCTGGCCTACCTGCGCGACGGGGTGCGGCGCGACCCCTTCGCCTGCCACTTCACCTTCTCCATGTACCAGCTCTTCCGCCGCGCCCGCACCGACCGCATCCTCACCGGCCAGAACGCCGACACCGTACAGTTCTTCGGTCTCACCTCGCCCATCCCCTGGCGCCGGCTGCTGGGACGCAGCCCCCTACGCAACTACGACTACACCTACCAACAGGTGTACTACCGCTGGTGTGTACTGCGCTCCTTCGGGCGGGTGGTGAACCCCGAGCTGCTGGACCGGCGTCTGTTCTACCACCAGTACCACAAGGTGCGGGGTCTGGTGGGCCCCCACGGCTACTGGCCCCTGATGTACTTCAAAATGATCAACAACATGACCTCCGGCAACACGGCCATCTTCCGCAACGCTGCGGCCTACTTCAACAAGCGGGTCTTCTTCCCCTACCTGGAGCCCCTGGCACTCTTTGTCTCCTGTTACCAGGCCCGGCCCTGGTGGTCGGTGCTGGACCCCAAGCGCAACCTGCGCCGCCTGCACCGCTACCTGAGACCGAGCCAGGTCCCCTGGCAGCCCAAGGCCGGCCGTCCCTACCCCGAGGGGCCTTTGTTCCGCGAGGTGGCCCTGCGCGCCCAGGCCGTGGCCCCCCAGCTCAAGCAGTGGCTGGACACGCGGGTGAAAAACCCCATGCCGCGGCTGTTCCTCTATCAGACCATCTGCCTGCTGCACGAGACCCTGCCCGCGGCCAGGCCCTGACTGCCCGCCGCCACAAAGCCCTTGCCGCCCCGCCGGTGGAGCATGCTATTAATTAGGCAGCGCCCGCCGGCAGTGGGGGAACAACATGGTCATCGGCTTCATCATGGACCCGCTGGAGTCCATCGACCCGATGGACGAAACCACCAGCCACCTCATGTACGAGTGCAACCAGCGGGGACACACGGTCTTCTTCCTGGAGCCCCACGACCTCTACGTGCGCAGCAGCCGCCTGGTGGCCCGCATGCGCAACGTCACCGTGGAACGCGACCTGCCCATGAGCGAATACTGGCGGCGCACGATCCAGTGCTTGCGCAACGAGGCCCTGCTGTTCGAGGAGATAACCCAGATCGACGCCCTGTTCCTGCGCAAGGACCCGCCCCTGATCCACGAGACCATGGAGTACCTCACCCCGGTGAGCGACCAGGTCTTCATCATCAATAGCACCCTGGGCCAGATGAAGGCCTACAGCAAGCTCTACCTGCTCAACTTCCCCGACATCATCCCCGAGACCCACATCTCGCGCGATCCCGTGCGCCTGCGCCGCATCATCGACGAGTTCGGCGGAGCCATGGTGGTCAAGCCCCTGTCCCGCTCCAAGGGCGAGGGGGTGATCAAGGTCAGCCTCAAGGACCGGGACAACCTGAACTCTCTGATCCACTATTACGTCAAGTCCTTCGAGCCCTACCCCCGGCGCGAGCCCATCATGGTGCAGGAGTACCTGGAGCAGGTCAAGACCGAGGGCGACGTGCGCATCCTGCTCCTCAACGGCGAGATCCTGGGGGCCATGCGCCGTATCCCTGCCGAGGGCGACTTCCGCACCAACATCCACGCCGGGGCCCGCCCCGCGCGACACCAGATCACCGAAAGCGACCGCCGCATCTGCCGGGCCATCGCCCCCCGCCTGGTGGCCGACGGGCTCTACTTCGTGGGCATCGACATCATCGGCGACAAGCTGGTGGAGATAAACGTGGTCAGCCCCGGCGGCATCCCCCGTATCAACCGCCTGGAGGGGGTGCGGCTGGAGAAGGCGGTGATCGACTTCGTGGAGCGCAAGGTGCAGGAGATGAAGGGAGAGGCCACAGCGGCCTGAGAGAGATGGTGCTCCCCTTCGTGACCTCCATCCCCCACTGCGCCGCCCGGGTGCCGCCGGAGTTGGCGGGAGACCTGGCCCTGTCCTCGGAGGAGGTGGCCGAGTCGGTGGACCTGGGCACAGCCGAGGTCTTCGGCGACCTGCCCGTAGTGGCTTGCCTGCAGGCCCAGTGGTCGCGCCTGGTGGTGGACCTGAACCGCGATCCGGCCGAGCGCGGCGAAAAGGGGGTGGTGGCCCTGCGCGACTACTTCGACCGCCCCGTGTTCCGTCCCGGACGCGAGCCGGACGAGGCCGAGATCCGCCGCCGGGTGGAACGCTATCACCGGCCCTATCATCAGGCCCTCCGACAAGCCCTCTCCCGTCCCGAGGTACAGGCGCTGCTGGACTGCCACTCCCTGGACGGCGTGGGACCGGCCGGGGCGCCGGACCCCGGTCGCCGCCGCAGCCACGTGGTGCTGGGCGACGCCATGGGCCAGAGCTGCACCCCAGCCTTCCGCGAGCTGGTGCGCGCGGCCTTCACCGCCCAGGGACTGACCGTCTCCTTCAATCGCCCTTACGCCGGCGGCTACATCACCCGCCACTACGGGCTGCGTCTGCGCGCCCAGGGGCGCCAAGCCCTGCAGATCGAACTGAACAAGGACCTGTTTCTGGACAGCAGCGGCCGCCTGGACCCCCGCGGTCTGGAGCGCACCCGCCGCAAGGTGCATGCAGCCCTGGCCCAGGTGGCCGCGGCCCTGCTCCGGGGGGATCAGGTATAGCAGACGTGCATGCCCTGGATCTTCTGGTGCAGCTCGCGCAAGCGGCGGCTCAGCTCCTTGCACATCTGCAGCGCCACCTGGGGATACTCGCGCACCGCCTCCTTGAACTCGGCCTTGTGCAGGACCAGGCAGTGGGTGGGCTCCTGGGCCACCACCGTGGCCGAGCGGCGCTGGTCGTCGAACAGGGCCATCTCTCCGAAATAGGCTCCCGCGCCCATCTCGGCCAGGTCCACTTCGCACCCTTGGTCGGCCTGCTTGCGGACCACCACCTTGCCCTCCACGATGAGGTACATGGCCTCGCCGATCTCTCCCTCACGTATGATGGTGGTGCCGGGGGCGAAGTGCTCGCTCTCGCAGAGCGAGGCCACCGCGGCCAGCTCGTTCACCGTCAGGCCGGCGAATATCTCCATGTTGCGTAGTTGCACGATCTTCTCGGAGAGGCTGAGCGCCTCTGCCATGTCCAACTCCTCCTTCCGTGCCTGGTCCCGGGTGCGCTCCGCGAGGCGGCCGGCCAGGAGCCGCAGGTGGCGCTGCTCACTCTGGCGCAGCTTCCCCCAGGGCACCGCGGCCGGCTCCACCTCTTGGCCGCGGGCCACCAGGGCCAGGCTCAGATACAGGGTGACCCAGTCCTCCTGCTCCAGCAGGAAGGCCATGAGTTCGCCGGGGTCCTGGAAACGACCCGGCAGACGGTAGCGCTGCACCCCGATGCGGAACACCTCCTCCGACTCGCCGCCCTCCAGCAGGGGCAGCATGCCCTGGGCCAGGCGCCGGCCCAGCACCGACTCCAGGGCCTCCAGGGCGTTGGAGCGTAGGCGGCTGTCGGGAGAGTACAGGCCGCGCCGGATGATGCGCATCTCCCCGGAGCGGTCCTGGCTCACCAGCACGCGCAGGATGGTGTCCAGGCAGGCGGCCTTGCGCTCCAGCAGATGCTGGCGCAAGAGCTCGCGCTCCGGCGCCTCCACCAGCAGGCGTCCGGCGGCCTCGGCCCCGCGCAGGTAGTGGTAGGCCCGCTCCAGGTGGGAGCGGGCGAAGGTGACTATGTC
>MTPE01000371.1 GCA_002011835.1 Desulfarculaceae bacterium JdFR-95
GGGGAATAAAATCATCCCGGGCCGGCCCTGTCAAGGCTGGCCTGAAGGCCACCCTGGAAGGGCCATGGCCTTGACAGGGCCGGCCCGGGATGAACAAGATCATGCGCTCGTCTTTGCGAGGAAAATGATATGAAAAGAGCACTACACAGATTCGTGGCCTCGGCATTCCGGCTGCACTCCAAAAGAGGCCATATCATTTTCCTCGCAAAGACGACGGAATATCATCCTATTCCTTTCCTGCACTGACCGCCCGGGCCGCGATCCCAAGCTGCTTGTCACCCCCGTCACCCCGGTGTTCGCCGGATGAGCCAGAAGCAGGGTTTTCCCCCCAGACCCCCTTCCCCGAAGAGACCTGGCGGTGAGCGGAGAACGTCATCCTCGGCAAAACACAACAGGGCGCCCATACACGGGCGCCCTGGCTACGGACGTGAGAGGAGGAATCTAGACCTTGGTCTCTTCCTTGGTGGAGGTGGTCTTTTCTTCGATCTGCTCCTGGCGGGAGCCCTCGACCTCGTCTTCCCGGACCCCGGCCTTGAAGTTGCGGATGGCCTTGCCGATGTTGCCGCCGATCTGGGGCAGCTTGCCCGCGCCGAAGATGATGAGCACGATGACCAGAATTATGAGGAGTTCGGGAACGCCGATACCCCCAATCATTTGGTTCCTCCTTGGGTGGAGCGCCGGGAGAGGGGCCAGGGGCCTACTCCTGGTTCTCCTGCATGAGCCTCAAGAACTCGGGCGAGCGGCGGAACCTTTCCCCCGCCTTCATGTGCTCCAGCCAGCTCCGCCACATGGCCGCCCAGGCCTCGGTGTGCCAGTATTCCACGTGGTCGGTGATGCCCTCCTGGTAGCGCAGGAAGGCCAGGTATTCCTCCCGGCAGGGGTCGCAGAAGGGATAGGGCGCGGACCGCAGGCTGAAGACGGGGTCCTCGATGGGCAGTCCGCAGTAAGCACAGCGATGGGGGCACAGCCCACAGGCCAGGGCGGCGGCTACGGCCTGGGCCTTGCGGCGCAACCGGCCTGGGCTCGGCTTCGCCCTACGCGACCGCGGCCCTTTCGGCTTCGCGTCTCTACGCTGCCGTCCTTTTGTGGCCTCCTCGGCCCCCTCCCCCTTGCGTTGGCCCTTCCTGCGCCCGTGCAGGTCGATGACCTCGGCCATGGGCAACCTTGCCTAAAAGGTTCACCGCAACTCTACCAGGGCGCCAGGGTGCAGTCAAGAAGGGGGGTTAGAGGAAAAGAGGACCCCACCCTCCGCCGCAGAGAGCCGCCCCCTTGCCGCCCTCGGCCGCAGGCGCTTCAGCACTCCAGGCAGAACTTGCCCACCTGCTCGCCCAGGGGCTCGGGATAGTTGCCGTCGAAGCAGGCCAGGCAGAATCCGTCGCGGGTGGCGTCGGTGGCGGACAACAGCCCCTCGATGGACAGGTAGTACAGGGAGTCCAGGCCCAGCAGGTTCTTGATCTCCTCCACGCTGTGGTCGCTGGCGATCAACTCGCCCTTGGTGGAGAAGTCGATGCCGTAGTGGCAGGGGAAGCGGTGGGGGGGACAGGAGACCAGCATGTGCACCTCCGAGGCGCCGGCCTGGCGGATGTTCTTCACCCGGGCCATGGTGGTGGTGCCGCGGATGATGGAGTCCTCCACGATGATGACCCGCTTGCCCTTGATCAGCTCGTGCACCGGGTTGAGCTTCACCCGCACCCCGAAGTCGCGCATGTCCTGGCTGGGCTGGATGAAGGTGCGCCCCACGTAGTGGTTGCGGATCATGCCCATCTCGAAAGGCAGCCCCGAGGCCGCGGCGTAGCCCAAGGCGGCGTAGTTGCCGCTGTCCGGGAAGGGCATCACGAAGTCGGCGGTGAGCTCGGGGTGCTCCTTGGCCAACTGCGCCCCCTGGCGCTTGCGCACCTGGTAGACGGTCTGGCCGAAGATGCGCGAGTCGGGCCGGGCGAAGTAGATGAACTCGAAGATACAGTGGGCGTGGCGCCGGCGGGGGAAGGGCTTGACGCTGCGCAGGCCCCCCTCGTCGATGAACACCACCTCGCCTGGCTCCACCTGGCGCAGGTAACGGGCGTCGATCAGGTCCAGGGCGCAGCTCTCGCTGGCCACCACGTAGGCCTCGTCCAGCTTCCCCAGGCACAGGGGCCGGAAACCATAGGGGTCGCGCGCCGCCACCAGCATGGTCTCGGTCATGAACAGGAAGCAGTAAGCACCCTTCAGCTCGGCCAGGGCCGCGATCAGACCCTCCTCGAACCCGCGGTGGATGTTGCGGGCCAGCAGGTGCATCACGATCTCGGAGTCGATGGTGGTCTGGAATATGGACCCCTCCCGCTCCAGACGCCGGCGCAGCTCGTAGGCGTTGACCAGGTTGCCGTTGTGCCCCAGGCAGAGGGTGTGGCCGGCATAGTTGATGATGAAGGGCTGCACGTTGGCCGCCACCGAGGAGCCGGTGGTGGAATAGCGCACGTGTCCGCAGGAGATGTGGCCGCGCAGGCGGGCCAGGTCCTCCTCCTTGAACACGTCCGGCACCAGGCCCATGCCCCGCTTGTCCCGCAGGTGCTTGCCGTCCGACACCACGATGCCGGCCGACTCCTGACCCCGGTGCTGCAGGGCGTACAGGCCGTAGTAGGTGAGCCGGGCCGCCTCGGGGTGGCCGTAGACCCCGAACACGCCACAGAACTCCCTGGGGCCCTGGGGGAGGGGCTGCAGAGGCATCTTTACTCTCCCGGCATGGCTGGTGGATCTGGGCCGAGTTCTCCCCTGGGGATTACACGCCCATCGTCGCCAGGTGTCAAGTCTTTGCAGGGTGCGGGGCGTTCTTTCTGTCCTTGAGCTTGGGCGCGGTCTTGGTATATATTATTTCTATATAATTTGTTCAGAAACACCGAATTTATCTATAGATTCCCGGAGGCCCGCCATGAAATGGTGTCTGGTCATATCCAGCGGTGAGCCCGAAACCATCTACAACGCCCTGCGCCTGGCCAACACCGCCCTCAAGCACGGCACCGAGGTCAGCGTGTTCATGCTCGGCGCGGCCGTGGACTACCAGGAGCTCTCCTCCGAGCAGTTCGATCTCGTCGCCCAGGTGGAACAGGTCCAGGAACAAGGCGACTTCTACGTCTGAGGCGTGTGCCTCACCTCCCGGGGTCGGGAGGGCTCTCCGGCCTGCCCCATGGCCTTCATGGACGACCTGTATGAGCTCATCAACGAGGCCGACAAGGTGATCACCTTCTGAGCCAGGCCCGGTCCTTTTCGCAGGAAGGGGGTCTCAGCCCCTGGGAGGCCACCGGGCAGGGGGCGGGCGGCGCCGGCTGCTTTACCCGCCTATATGTCGGGTCCGTCCTTTCCCCTCTGCCCCGAGCCGCGGCTTCAGGCCCGGCCGCCGGTGCGGTAGTAGTCCTGCAGGGCGGTGACCTCCAGGCGCTCGCTCTTGATCAGGGCCTCCACCGCGTCCACCGTGGCGCGGGCCGCGGCGATGGTGGTGATGTAGGGGATGCCGCGTTCCAGGGCGTAGCGGCGCATGAGGAAGGCGTCCGAGGCCGGGCCCTTGCCCTGGGCGGTGTTGATGACCAGCTGCACCTTGCCGTTGACGATGTGGTCCACCACGTGGGGGCGGCGCTCGCTGACCTTGTGCACCAGGCCCACGGCCAGCCCCTGGGCCTGCAGGAAGTCGCGCGTGCCCCGGGTGGCCATGACCGTGAAGCCCAGGCGGTGGAACTTGGCCGCCACCGGCACCACCGCGGGCTTGTCNGCGTCCTTGACGCTGATGAACACCGTGCCCTGGCGGGGCAGGTGCTGGCCCGCGCCCAACTGGCTGCGGGCGAAGGCCAGGCCCAGCTCGCGGTCGATGCCCATCACCTCGCCGGTGGAGCGCATCTCCGGGCCCAACACCGGGTCCACCCCGGGGAAGCGCACGAAGGGCAGCACCGCCTCCTTGACCGACAGGTGCTGGGGCCACACCTCCCGGATGATGCCNTGCTCCTTGAGGGACACACCCACCATCACCTTGGTGGCCACCTTGGCCCAGGGCACGCCGGTGGCCTTGGAGACGAAGGGCACNGTGCGGCTGGCGCGGGGGTTCACCTCCAGGAGGTAGAGGCGGCCGTCCATCACCGCGTACTGCACGTTCATCAGGCCCTTGACCCCCAGCTCGAAGGCCAGGTCATAGGTGGCGCGCTTGATCTCGGCGATCATCTCCTCACCCAGGGTGTGAGGGGGCAGCACGCAGGCCGAGTCGCCGGAGTGGACCCCAGCCTCCTCGATGTGCTCCATGATGCCGGCCACCACGCAACTCTCGCCGTCAGCCACCGCGTCCACGTCGATCTCTACCGCGTTCTCCAGGAACTTGTCGATCAGGATGGGGTGGTCGCCGCTGGCCTCCACCGCCTCGGCCATGTAGCGCATCAGCTCCTTGCGGTCGTAGACGATCTCCATGGCCCGGCCGCCCAGCACGTAGGAGGGGCGCACCACCACGGGGTAGCCGATGCGCTCGGCGATGGCCACCGCCTCCTCCACGCTGGTGGCGGTGTCGTTGTCGGGCTGGCGCAGCTTGAGCAGGCGCAGCAGNTCGCAGAAGCGGTCGCGGTCCTCGGCGCGGTCGATNGCGTCGGGGGGTGTGCCCAGGATGGGGGCCCCGGCCCGCTCCAGGGGCACGGCCAGGTTNAGGGGGGTCTGGCCGCCGAACTGCACGATCAGTCCCCAGGGGCGCTCGCTCTCCACGATGTTGAGCACGTCCTCCAGGGTGAGGGGCTCGAAGTAGAGCTTGTCCGAGGTGTCGTAGTCGGTGGAGACGGTCTCGGGGTTGGAGTTGACCATGATGGAGGTGATGCCCAGTTCACGCAGGGCGAAGGAGGCGTGCACGCAGCAGTAGTCGAACTCGATACCCTGGCCGATGCGGTTGGGGCCGCCGCCCAGGATCATGACCTTCTTCTCCTCCTTGGCGCGGCACTCGTCCTCCTGCTCGTAGGTGCTGTAGAAGTAGGGGGTGTAGGCCTCGAACTCGGCCGCGCAGGTGTCCACCAGCTTGTAGACGTGGCGGATGCCCAGTTTCTGGCGGTGGGCGCGCACGCTCATCTCGTCGCTGCCCAGCAGGTGGGCGATCTGCCGGTCGCTGAAGCCCCACTGTTTGGCCCGGCGCAAGAGCTCGGGGTCCAGGTCGGCCAGGGGGTCCTTGAGCTCGCCCCAGGTGGCGCGGCCGGCCAGTTCGCGGCTCAGCTCCACCAACTGCCGGATGTTGTGCAGGAACCAGGGGTCGATCCAGGTGAGGCGGTGCACCTCCTCCACGCTCATGCCGTCGGCCAAGGCCCGGGCCACCCAGAAGATGCGCTGGCTGTTGGGCACCATCAGGCGCTGACGCAGCTCCTCGGGGGTGTAGTCGGCCGGGTCCTTGCCGTCGCCCAACAGGCCCGCCCGGCCGATCTCCAGGCCGCGCAGGCCCTTCTGCAGGGCCTCCTTGAAGGTGCGGCCGATGGCCATGGTCTCGCCCACGCTCTTCATGGAGGTGGTGAGCACGTCTTCGGCGCCGGGGAACTTCTCGAAGGCCCAGCGCGGGATCTTGACCACGCAGTAGTCGATGGTGGGCTCGAAGGAGGCCATGGTCTCGCGGGTGATGTCGTTGGGCAGCTCGTCGAGGGTGTAGCCGATGGCNAGCTTGGCCGCCATCTTGGCGATGGGNAAGCCGGTGGCCTTGGAGGCCAGGGCGCTGGAGCGGCTCACGCGGGGGTTCATCTCGATCACCACCAGCTCGCCGTCTTCCGGGTTGACCGCGAACTGCACGTTGGAGCCGCCGGTCTCCACCCCGATCTCGCGCATGATGGCGATGGCCGCGTCGCGCATGGCCTGGTACTCGCGGTCGGTGAGGGTCTGGGCCGGGGCCACGGTGATGGAGTCGCCGGTGTGCACCCCCATGGGGTCCAGGTTCTCGATGCTGCAGATGATGACCACGTTGTCCTTCTGGTCGCGCATCACCTCCAGCTCGAACTCCTTCCAGCCCAGCACCGACTCCTCCACCATCACCTCGCCGGTGAGGCTGGCGGCCAGCCCCGCGCGGCAGATCTCCTCCAGGTCGTCGGTGTTGTAGGCCACCCCGCCGCCAGTGCCGCCCAGAGTGAAGGCCGGGCGCACCACCAGGGGGAAGCCCATCTCCTGGGCTGCCTGGCGGCATTCGTCCAGGCTGCGGCAGATGCGGCTGTCGGGCACGCGCAGGCCGATGTTCTCCATGGCCTGGCGGAACAGCTCCCGGCTCTCGGCCTTCTTGATCACCTCCGGGGTGGCGCCGATCATCTCGATGCCCAGCCGCTCCAGGATGCCGGTCTCGGCCACCTGCAGGGCGGTGTTGAGCGCGGTCTGCCCGCCCAGGGTGGGCAGCAGGGCGTCGGGCCGCTCCTTCTCCAGCACCGCGCAGACGATCTGGGGGGTGATGGGCTCCACGTAGGTGCGGTCGGCCATCTCCGGGTCGGTCATGATGGTGGCCGGGTTGGAGTTCACCAGCACCACCTCCAGGCCCTCCTCCTTCAGGGCCTTGACCGCCTGGGTGCCGGAGTAGTCGAACTCGCAGGCCTGGGAGATGATGATCGGCCCGGAGCCGATGATCATGATTTTCTTCAGGTCCTTGCGCTTGGGCATCTGGGCTTTCCTAATTGCGCGCTCGCGGGCAAAAGCGTGGTCGGTTCTAGTCTCTCTGGCTCCGTCTCTCCGCCAGCCAGGCCTAGGCGTCCTCCAGGCGGCGGAAGGTACGCAACTCCAAAGGCAGGTCCTGCACGTAGGAGGCCAGCATTCGGGCCAGGCCGAAAGTGGCCTCGTCGCCGGCCACCACTGCGGAGCAGGTGGGACGGTGGTGAGCGGCGTGGGAGGCCACCAAGGCCATCAGGCTGCGCAGGTCCGAACCGCTGAGCTCCTCCAGGGAGGCCTCGCGCAGGTCCCACAGACCCTGGGGGGGGGAATGCTGGTACGACTCCACGATGGCCTCCTCCAGCTCCCGGCGGGTGATCCGGCCCCGGACCACGAATACGCTCAACTCGGGATAGGCTCCCTGCTTCCTCTCCACGGGCATGGACTGGTGGTTTCCTCACGAATATATGCTGCCTTGGCTGCCTCCTGATCTCAGCCCAGGGGACGCCCGGTGGTCATCAGGTTCACGAAGCGGTCGAACAGGTAGTCGGCGTCGTGGGGCCCGGGGCTGGCCTCGGGGTGGTACTGCACGCAGAACAACGGCAGCTTGCGGTGGCTCAGGCCCTCCAGGGTGCGGTCGTTGAGGTTGATGTGGGTGATCACCACCTCCGGGTCGGGGATGCTCTCGGCCTCCACGCAGAAGCCGTGGTTCTGGCTGGTTATCTCCACCTTGGTCGTGGCCAGGTCCATCACCGGCTGGTTGGCCCCCCGGTGGCCGAACTTGAGCTTGTAGGTCCNTCCCCCCAGGGCCAGACCGATCATCTGGTGGCCCAGGCAGATGCCGAAGATGGGCTTGACCCCCAAAAGCTGGCGCACCGTCTCCACCACGTAGGTCACCGGCTCGGGGTCGCCCGGCCCGTTGGAGAGGAACACCCCGTCCGGCTCCAGGGCCAGGATGGTCTCGGCGGGGGTGGCGGCC
>MTPE01000209.1 GCA_002011835.1 Desulfarculaceae bacterium JdFR-95
CACAGGGCCGCCGACAGGGAAACCTTGACTCCGCCGGGCCGGCGGGCTATTCACCCCAAAACTCAAAAGGAAAGGTGGCGGCCCCCCGCCGGGGGAGAAGCAGGGGGCCGCCCTTGCTGGGGAGGTACCGGCGACCCAGGCGGGGGGAGCACCCGGCCGCCGGAAGGGGATGAGAGTGGGGGCTCGTGAAAGCCCCCGGCTGCGATCCAGGGGAGGATCACAACCTCTCGCCCTCTCCCAAAGCAATCCCTGTGCCGACACCCGGCCCGCCAGGGGCCATGCCGGACAACCACCCGAAAACAATAACCAATATGCCATCGCCCGGACGTGAAAACCGGCTCAAGGTGTTAACGGTGCTAAAGATTGTGTTCATGATACGTTAATCATACCGGCCCGCCGGTAAACGCCACGCCCGGACCCAACCACCACCCCTCCCGTCCCAGGCCCCAACAACCCTTTTCCCCGCTGCGGAAACGTGGCATGATGAACTCAAGTGCAGCCTGCCTTGAGTGGCTTTTCTTTTTCGGGGGACCACCCCTTACTTCCGAAACGACATAGCCATGAACGACAAGCCGGCAAAGATACTGGTGGTGGACGACGAGCCCATAAACCGCAAGGTGATGGAAGCCCTGCTCAAGCCCCTGGGACACCAGGTGAAGGTGGCGGAAAACGGCCTGCAGGCCCTGGAGATGGTGGAAGAAGACCCCCCCGATCTGGTGCTGCTGGACGTGATGATGCCGGGTATGGACGGCTTCGAGGTCCTGGCCCAGCTCAAGGGCCAAGACCAGACCCGCCACATCCCCGTGGTCATGGTCACTGCCCTGCGTGACGTGGAGGATCGGGTGCGGGCCCTGGACGCGGGGGCGGACGACTTCCTCACCAAGCCGGTGGAAAAGGCCGAGCTCCGGGCGCGGGTCCGCAACCTACTCAAGGTCAAGGCTTACCACGACAGCCAGGTGGAGTACCAGCGCCGCCTGGAGGCCGAGGTGGCCCAGCGCACCCGCGAGCTGCGCCGCGCCCTACAGAAAGTACGCACCGCCTCCCTGGACTCGGTGGTGCGCCTGTCGCGGGCGGCGGAATACCGCGACGAGGACACCGGTGCCCACATCATGCGCATGAGCCGCTATTCCGCCGCCATCGCCCGCCAGATGGGCCTGGGCGAGCGGGTGAGCGAATACATCCTCTACGCCGCCCCCATGCACGACGTGGGCAAGATCGGCATCCCCGACCACATCCTGCTCAAGCCCGGCCCCCTCACCGCCGAGGAGTGGGAGATCATGAAGACCCACACCGTCATCGGGGCGCGCATCCTCTCCGGCTCCACCACCGGCTTCCTGCGCCTGGGCGAGGTGGTGGCGCTCACCCACCACGAGCGGTGGGACGGCACCGGCTATCCCTACGGACTCAAGGGCAAGGAGATCCCCCTGGCCGGACGCATCGTGGCCATCGCCGACGTGTTCGACGCCCTGCTCTCCCGCCGGCCCTACAAGGAGCCTTTCCCTCTGGACAAGTCCCTGGCCATCATCCGCGAGGGACGCGGCAAACACTTCGATCCCGCGGTGGTGGACGCCTTCGAGGCGGTGCTGGACGAGATCCTGGACATACGCGCCCGCTACCAGGACGAAGGAGAAAGCCTGCTGTCGGCCATGGCCAAGGCCGCCCCTCCACCGCTCTCAAACTCCGTCCCGGATCAGGGCCGATCCTGACCGGCAACAGCACTCCGGTGAGAGAAAAGCGTACCTGACCCCCCCAAACTGGCCCTCCCCCCACCTGTCCCTGCTGGGACTCAGACGGGGAAGTCCACCTGNATCTTGTACTTCTTGAGGGAAGGCAGGCTGAGGATGTCCTCCACCCCGGTCTGGCGGGNCAGCTCGGCCAGGTGGCGCTCGATCACCTCCATGCTCTCGGCGATGAAGGTGAACCANACGTTGTACTCGTGGTCGCGGCGATAGTTGTGGGTCACGCCGGGGAANGCGTTCACCGCGGCCACGAAGGAGGCGAACTTGTCCTCCGGCACCTTGGCCGCGCAGAGGGTGGCGGCAAAGCCCAGACGGCGGCTGTCGAAGTTGCCCCCGATGCGGCGGATGATGCCGCGGCGCTTGAGCGCGGCCAAGCGCTGGAGCACCTCCTGCTCGCTCAGGCCCAGCTCCCGACCCAGCTCGGCGAAGGGGCGCTCGGCGATGGGCAGGTGAGACTGCACCGCACGCAGTATGCGGCGGTCGGTCTCGTCCATCTCCAGCTGTGCAAGGGGGCCTTCCTCTGGGGCGGAGTGCTGCTGCCCGGAGGCCGAATCCTGACTTGGCTTCATGCGCTTGAACCAGGAAGGTGATGGCGGAGAGGGTGGGATTCGAACCCACGTGCCCCGACTAAGGGACAACCCGATTTCGAGTCGGGCCCGTTACGACCGGACTTCGGTACCTCTCCGCGCTCGGTTTCGTGTCTGCACCTGTAGTGAGGAACCTCGCTCCTGCGAAAGGCGTCCTCTCAAACCTCGGCTGCCCACGCACCCCCCGCCGCCCTCGCGTCCTCCCAGCAGGAGCCACGCCTTTGGCTCCCTTCCCCCTCCCCGCATCGGCTCCCGCCCCCTCTCAGCGGCGGGCGGCGAAGAAGGCGCGCAACAGCTCGGCGCTCTGTTCGGCCATCAGGCCCCCCTCCACCAGGGGACGATGGTTGAGGCCCTCCAGGCGGCTGAGGTCGGCCACCGAGCCCAAGGCTCCAGAGCGGGGGTCGGCCGCGGCAAAGACCACCCGGCTCACCCGTGCCCACACCACCGCCCCAGCACACATGGGACAGGGCTCCAGGGTGACATAGAGGGTGGTGCCGGTCAGGCGGTAGTTGCCCAGGGCCGCCGCCCCCTTGCGTAGAGCCAGCACCTCGGCGTGGGCCGTGGGGTCACACAGGGCGATACTCTGGTTGTGCTCTGCCGCCAGGACCCGGCCCACCTCGTCCACCAACACTGCACCCACCGGAACCTCTCCCCGGCGGGCCGCGCGGCGCGCGAGCCCCAAGGCCCGCTGCATGTGCCGCCGGTCGGCCTGGCTCCACGCCTTTTCCACACGTCCAAAGTACCATAGGCCCTGTGAGGCCGCAAGATCGGTCCAGAGAGGCGAAACGCAGAACATGATGAGAACACATCACAAAAATGGTAGAATCGGACCCGTGTCTGGAACAGGCGTGCCTGCCCGTATGCGGGGGTAATACCGGGGTATGGTTGATTTTGCGGGGGCAACCAAGTCCCGGCGGGATACACGACCGCATCCCCGCCTTGCCGGTCGAGATGATAAGTAATGCCCAGCCCAGCTAAAACAGCATTCCTACGCCAAATCGTATGTCTAATCTGCCTGTTGGCGACCGTCCTGGCCGTGGCCGGTCCGGCGATGGCGCTCGGAGGGCCGGAGAAGATAGCCCAACGAGTGATCCGTCTGCTCAAACAAGGCCGCGAGTTGGCCGCCTGCCGTGAGGCCGTGAAGCTGGCTCCTTATGCCAAGACCCCGGCCTACCGGAAGGCGGCCCAAGCCCTTTTGGCTCATGGTATCTCCATCGAGGACCCCATGGCCTCCTACACGGCCAAGGTACTCATCAAACTGGAGAACCAACTGGAGGCCCAGCGCGCGGCCACCGGACGCCTGCCGGCCACAGGGATACGAAAAAAGGTGCGCGACGCGTGGGGTCGCCCTGTACGGGTCGAGCTGGTGACGCGCAAAGGTTTCATCTATGCCATCCGTTCAGCCGGACGGGACGGCCAATGGCTCACCAGCGACGACCTCACCGTGGGCGTACGCGAGGATGACCCCCGCTGGTGGGGCGGGGGGCCGTCCAAGGATCCCCTGCGCGACAAGGGCCGGGCAAACCTCTACCGGCGTCAGGAGGCCACCCCCCCGCCTCCCAAGGAGCCCGAGCTGGTCCCCGGAGTGCCCGCCGGGGGCAAGGGAGGCCCCAAGGAAGTAGAAGTGAACCTGGAAGACCTGCTCAAACGCTGAGGCACACCCAAGGGAGCGAGTCAAGTGGACCTGGGAACCATCATCGGCATCGCAGTCGGCGCCGCCATGGTGCTGGTCAGTATCATGCTGAAAGGCTCCCTATTTGCCTTCGTGGACCCCTCATCCCTTCTCATCGTGGTGGGGGGAACCTTCTCGGCCACCTTGGTGGCCTTTCCCATTGCTTCGGTCATGGCGGCCATGAAGGCCAGCATGACCATCTTCTTCCAACACCGTATCGACCACCTGGACACGGTGCGTACCCTGCTCAAGGCCGCGGACGCAGTGCGCAAGAACGGCCCCCTGGCCCTGGAGAAGTTCCAGACCTCCAGCGAGTTCATGCGTACCGCCTTCGACCTNGTGGCCGACGGCTACAAGCCGGAAAACATCCGTGAGGTGCTCACCATCGAGATGGAGGCCACCATCAGCCGCCACGAGGAGGTGGTCAAGGTCCTGGAGAAGATGGCCGACCTGGCGCCGGCCTGGGGCATGATCGGTACTCTGATCGGTCTGGTGATCATGCTGCTCAACCTCTCCGACCCCTCGGCCGTGGGACCGGCCATGGCCGTGGCCCTGCTCACCACCCTCTACGGCGCCCTGTGGGCCAACCTCCTGCTCATCCCCAGCGCGGCCAAGCTGGAGGAACGCAGCGAACGCGAGGCCCGCGACCAACGCCTGGTCCTGGAAGGGGCCATCGGCATGGCCCGCAACGAAAACCCCCGCGCCATCCAACAGCGCCTGGTGGGCTTCATGCCCTCCAGTGACCGCGCCCAACTGCAGGCCAAGGCCCGGGCCAAGAAGAAGGGTGAGTAATGGCGCGCAAGCCCAAAAAGGGCCTCCCCCCGTGGATGGCCACCTTTGCCGACCTCTCCACGCTCTTGCTCACCTTCTTCGTGCTGCTGCTCACCTTCGCCAACCTGGACCTGAAAAAATTCTACGACATGCTGGGCTCGGTACAGAAGGCCTTCGGCGTGGAGGTGCGCCAACGCGGCGAATACCAGCCGGTCAAGCCCAAGGTGGTGGTGCGCACCCGCACCGTGTTCCGGCCTTCCCGCATCGTCACTCCCTCCCAGCAGTCCATACAGAGCGCAGAGATGGCCCGTCAGATCAAGAAACTGGTGGAGGCCAGCGGACTGGGCCGGGCGGTGGAGATCACCAGCGGCTCCCGCGGGGTGCGTATGCGGGTCAAGGGACACCTGTTGTTCGAACCCGGCCAGGCGGAAATAAAGCGCAGCGCCGCCCGCCTGCTCAACAGCGTGGCGGCAGTGATGCGCAAGTACAAGTTCTACCTCACGGTAGAAGGCCACACCGACAATCAACCCATACGTACCGCCCGCTTCCCCTCCAACTGGGAGCTGTCCGCCGCCCGCGCCGCTGCGGTGCTGCGCTACCTGGTGAAAAAAGGCGTGCCCGCCGCCCGGGTCAGCGCCGTGGGCTACGCCGACAACTACCCCATTGCCAGCAACGCCACCGAGGCCGGACGCCGCAAGAACCGCCGGGTGGAGTTCGTCTTCACCCGCGAACCCCTGCGCCAAAGCGTGGATTAGTGATCCTGGGGGAAACCCCTTTCTTTGGAAAAAGAAAGGGGGTTCCCCCCAGGCCCCCCTTCCCCAAAGAAACCTGTCTGCGGGTAGGTTTCGGCTCTCCCCCTGGCTGGGTTTGCCCCCCGTCCCTGTGTGCTATTCCCGGCCCGCCGCCGCCTCCACCACCGGCTGGTTGATGCGCCGTACCAGGGGCAGGCCGTCGGGAAAGAAATCGATCACGTTCAGGGCAGCATACTGCTGGTCGATGCGGAAGATGTACTCCAGGGGAGCGCCCAGCAGCCGGGAGAGGATCACCCGGTTCACCCCGGCGTGTCCCACCAGACAGATCCGACTGCCGGGGGGGTGTTCCTCCACCATGCGGCGAAAGGCCGGTATCACCCGCGCGGCCAGGTCCTTCAGAGACTCGCCGCCCTCGATGCGGTAGCCGGCCAGGTCCTCCATGCGCTGCTCCAAAGCGCCGGGCCAGCGCTTTTCGATGTCCGCGTAGGTGAGGCCCTCCCAGGCACCCAGGTTCAGTTCGCGGAACTCCGGCCAGGCGCTCACCTTCTGGCGCGGCTTCTGGGCCCGGGCGATGGCCTCGGCGGTGAGTCGCGAGCGCTGCAGGTCGCTGCTGTAGACCGCGGTGAGTTTGATCCCGGCCATGTACCTGGCCATGGCCTTGCGCTGGCTCTCTCCGGCCCGGGTGAGGGCCACGTCGCTGTGGCCCCAGAACTTGCCCTCGTAGCTGCCCACCACCTCGGGGTGGCGCCACAGATACACCCGGGTACGTTCCATGTCCTCACGGGGGGTCTGAGAACGGCGGTTACGGACCATCTTACTCTATCTCTGTGGAAGGCTGGCTTGGTGGACGCCCTGAGCCCGGTGTGCTAACTTTGCCCCAGCACGCCCGCGTGGACGTGCGCCGACTCGCCGACTCTATGTACCATGCCCGAAGGGAGGCCGCATGTCCAGAGCAGTCGCCGTGTTGCTGGCGGTGGTGACGGCGGTGGCGCTGGCCCTGCCGCTCACCGCCGCGGCCGCACCCAAGATCGTCTTCGAGACCAAAGAGATCACCTTCTCCAACGTCAAGGAGGGCCAGACCCTCACCGCCAAGTTCAAGTTCACCAACCAGGGTGACCTCAACCTCATCATCGACAAGGTGAGCCCCTCCTGCGGGTGTACCGTGGCCGACTTCGACAAGGTGACCCCACCCGGCAAACAGGGCGTGGTCACTCTCAAGCTGGACACCACCGGCATCACCGGATCCTTCCGCAAGACCGCCGTGGTCTCCACCAACGACCCCACCCAGCCCTTCGTCACCCTGGTCATGCTGGGGGAAACCCAAAGCCGTATCAAGAGTGACAAGGGCCGGCGCCTGGACCTGGTGGGCTGCCTGGGCGAGCACATCTCCACCAGCACCATCCTCAGCGACGCCGAAGGGGGTCCATTGTTCATCGCCGCAGTGGACAACCCCATGAAGGACTACCTGGAGACCAAGCTCACCCCCCTGCCCGGAGGCAAGAAATACAAGCTCACGGTCACGGCCAAGAGCAAGGTGCCCATAGACTTCGCCGGACCCCTGTACCTCAAGGTGCCCGGCACGGGCCGGGTGAGCCTGTTCGTGGTGGTGGAGGTGCGCGGCCCCTTCACCGTACAGCCCCGCGACCTCTACTTCGGCGCCCTGCGCAAAGGGGTCAAGCCCTTCACCCGCAGCATCCTGGTGCGCCGGGCCTGCGCCAAGNNGCTCAAGATCGACAAGCTCTCCTACAACCGCCAGCACTTCGTGGTCAAGCAGACCTGGCTGGAGCCCAACGAGCAGCTCCTGTTGGAGATCCGACCCCTGGTGGACAAGATGCCCAAGGGCGCCTTCTCCGAGGTCCTGGCCATCCAGTCCGGCAACATGGCCTTCAAGGTGGGGCTCAAGGGCGTGGTGCGCTAGGAAACCTTTGGCTCATCCGGCAAATGCCGGGGGGCTGTAGAATCCTTCCGGCCCGGGATGCATCCCATCTCCTGTGCCGGCGTTTGGGACCGCAATCCCCATATGCCACTGGCCCCGCCCCCGGCT
>MTPE01000185.1 GCA_002011835.1 Desulfarculaceae bacterium JdFR-95
CGCCTGCACCTGGACCCGCCGGACGGCCTGCGGGAGCTGGTGGAGGGCCACCCCCTGGTGGCCGAGCTGNCCCCCCCCGCCCCAGAGCGGAACCGCCTGGACGTGCGCGCCCTGCCGGTGGGGCGGTCGGGACGGGAGGTGACCTGGGTCTCCACCACCATCCACCAGATCGAGTTGCCGGTGTTGCCCGTGGACCAGGTGCGGGCCAATCCGGTGCTGGCCCACAGCCTCTACTACCAGCTACCCCGGCGGGACGACCGCCCCAGCGTGCATCTGCGTCTGGAGCGGCCCCGCCTGCTGGCCGGGCTGTTGGGCCGGGACCGGCCCACCCTGGTGGTGTACCCGCTCAATCCCGGACGGAGCGACTCCTTCTGGCACGACGTGGCCTGGTGGCGGCGGCTGCTCCAGGACCTGTCCCGGGACTTCTACCTGGTGGCGGTGGGGGCACGGGACTACGGCGAGCTGGCGGAGGTGGTGGACGCCACCCTGTCCATGGACGACCCCGCCTCCACCCTGGAGGAGCTGGGGGCGTTGATCGCGGCTGCGGCCGGCTTCCTGGGCCGGGACGGCGGCCTGGTGCACCTGGCCACGGCGGTGCAGAGCAGGCTGGTCACGGTGTGGGACTCCATGATGGCCTACCGCTTCTGGGCCGGGAGCACCGGCCACCACCTGCTCATGTGCAACCCCTACGGCTTCCGCTACCCCCAGACCTGCCGCCTCACCCGCCAGGACATCGAGCAGAACGTGCGTGCGGTGCGCATGCCCACCCCCGAGGGAGGTGTGCGCGAGGTGGAGCTGCCGCGGGAGGGCTACTCCCAGCGGGTCGAGGAGTTGTTCGGGAGCTGGGATCAGTTCATCCGGGTGGTGTTGGCCCAGCAGGAGGTGGAGATGGAGCGCGAGGCGGTGGCGGCCTGGATGGGCCAGGCCGAGCTCAGGGAACGTATCTACCAGCAGAGCCTGGCCTTCGCTGCTGCCGCCCTGCGAGGCCAGTTGTCGGCGGGGAGCAACTGGGTGGTTCCGGTCTTTCCCTGAAGCGGCGGCCGGAGATGAGGTGGGCGCCGTTCCTCCCCTGCTGGGGTGAGGGCGGAGGCCGTGCAGGGAGCACGTTTCCCTGCTCCACGCCCACAGCCTCGGCTTAGAGCCGCCGGCGCCAGCGGGGCAGGTGGGCAGTGGACAGGACCCGCCCCGCGTCCAGGAGAGCCCCGCGCAACAAGCCTCGGTTCGGCTTTGTCGTTCCTGGGAGGCGCGGCCTGCCGCCTTCTTTTTCGCCCTCCCCAAATCGCCGCGCCGGCGCCCCCTCGCTGAGTGTCCCTCTTCGCCGCCGTGGGCTCCATGGCCCGCCTGGGCGCGCGTCCTCTGTTCGTGGGCATTCTGCCTGGGGCGCGGTCTCGTGAACCGCGGCGTAGGTATTGCCCCGGCGGGGTGGGGGCCGCTCAGTGCATGGTGGCGCGGCGTTCCACCAGCTCTTGGAAGGCCTCGCGCTGGAAGGCGCGTTCCAGGCGCACCCCCATGCGGTAGGGCATCTCCTCCACCGGGTCGCGCTCCACGTGTACCGAGCGGCCCTGGACCTTGAGGTTGAGGTCCTTGCCCGGGGCGCGGATGATCAGCTCCAGGGGCTGGCCCTCGTCCACCGGCTCCCAGGCCTGCAGACGCACGCCGCCCAGGCTGATGTCCAGGGTGCGGCCACGATGGAAGTCGCTGGCGCCCCAGCGGAAATCCACCGGCACCTGGTAGTGGATGCGGGGGTAGCGGCGGCGTTCGGGACTGGAGGAGACCACGCAGTTGCGGCCCGCCTGTTTGGCGGCGTAGAGGGCGCCGTCGGCGCGGTGGATGAGGTCGCGGGCGGTCTGGGCGTCGTTGGGGAAGGTGGCCACGCCCAGGCTGATGGTGAGGTTGCCGCCGGGCTGGGTGTCTTGGCCNGGGAAGGGGTGGTCCTCGATGGCNCGGCGGTGGCGTTCGGCCACCTGGGTGGCCTCATGCTTGGGGCAGCGGGGCAACAGCAAGGCGAACTCCTCGCCGCCGTAGCGCACCACCTGGTCCACCTCGCGCGCGGTCTCGCGCANCAGGCGGGCCACCTCGGCCAGGCAGCGGTCGCCGGCGGGGTGGCCGTTCAGGTCGTTGTAGCGCTTGAAGTGGTCCACGTCCACCATGAGCAGGGAGAAGGGCTGGTGGTAGCGGCGCGACTCGGCCACCAGGCGGGCCAGGGCGCTGCGGAAGAAGCGGCGGTTGTAGAGGCCGGTGAGCTCGTCGTGCAGGGCGCCGCGCTCGCGCTGGCGGAATATCTCTCCTTCCACCAACAGAGGGTCGCGCAGGGTGGGGCGGACGTTGACGAAGTAGTCGGCCAGGGCGATACGGATACCCACCGGTCGTCCCAGGGTTTCTTCCAGGTAGCGGGTGTGTTCCAGGATGTGCTGCCAGTGGTGGCGGGCGCTGGCCGGGTCGAAACGCTTGCGGGTGAGCAGGTAGAGCACCTGGGCGGGGAAGTCGGGTCCGTATTTGCGCTCCAATTCCTTCCAGGCCGTCGGCTCGCGGCTGGCCTCGGCCCGGGCCACCTCCTTGAGCAGCTTGTCTTCATCCCTGGCGGAACTAAATGGGACCATCCCTTCCCTCCCTTGTGGGGGATGAGTGGGTCAGCGCTTGCGATCCAGATTGCAGTAATAACCCCCTGGGGCCACGGGGTATGTGGGGCAAGCAGAGATGCATTCTCTACTCAGCCAAAGGCGGAGGAGAATGTCAAGGGAAAAAGTTTGCGTGGGCAGGACTCAGTGCTGGTGGGGGTCCACGTGGATGATCACCCGTTCCACGCGGGGGATCTCGCGGCGCAGGCAGCCCTCCACCTCCTTGGCGATGGCGTGACCCTGCAGCACCGAGAGGCTGGCGTCCACCTCCACGTGCAGCTCCATGTGATAGCGTCCGCCGGCCAAGCGCACCCTGAGGTCGTGTACGTCGCGCACCCCTTCCACCCCGCGGGCGCAGCGCATGATGGCCCGCTGGATGGAGGCTTCGGGAGCGGCGTCACTGAGCTCCCGCACCGCGGACCACAGCACCTCCCCCCCGGCCCAGAGCACGAAGCCCACCACCACCAGGGCGGCCAGGGCGTCCAGGAAGTGCCAGGCAGGGTGGATGACCGCGGCCCCCACCCCCACCAGCACCGCCAGGGAGGACAGGGCGTCGGAACGATGGTGCCAGGCGTTGGCCTCCACCACCTTGCTGGCCATGCGCCGCCCCACGGCCATGGTGCGGCGGTAGAGCACCTCCTTCACCACCAGGGAGATGCCGGCCACCACCGCCGCGGGCCAGGTGGGAGGCAGGTGTTCGGCACCCAACAGATCGTGCAGAGCGCTGGCGGCGAGGATCAGGCCCGTACCCATCAGCCCCAGGCCCACCAGGGCCGCGAACAGGGTCTCCACCCGGCCGTGTCCCCACTGGTGGTCGTGGTCGGCGGGGGCGCTGCCCAGGCGCAGGCCCAGCAGGGTGAGGCCGTCGGTGGCCAGGTCGGAGAGGGAGTGCACCGCGTCGGCCACCAGGGCGGCGCTGTGGCCCCACCAGCCCACGGCCAGCTTCACCACCACCAGCACCAGGTTCACCACCATACCGGCCAGGGTGATGCCACGGCCTTGGCGCAGACGTTCCTCCCCTCCGCTCATGGCCCCTCCATCCCGGGAGGCGGAGGCAGGGAGGCGATGAAACGGCGCAGGTGGGAGAGGTACTGCTCCCCGCCCACCTCGATGGTGTCGTTGTGTCCCGCTCCGGTGATGGTCACCCACTGCTTGGGGGCGGTGGCGGCCTGGTAGAGCCGGCGGCCCAGCTCCAGGGGCACCACCTGGTCGCGGTCGCCGTGCAGGAACAGGATGGGCGCTCGGATGCGGTCCACCCAGGCCAGGGCCTCCAGGCGCCCGGCCAAGGGTCCCAGGCGGGAGAGCAGGGGGAAGTGGTGACGGGCCATGTCGGCCAGGTTGGTGAAGGTGGACTCCAGGATCACCCCCGCCACCGGTTGTTCCGCTGCCACCCGCACCGCGGCCACGCCCCCCAGGGAGCGGCCGAACACCACCAGGCGGGCCCTTTGTTGTCGGGCGTGAGCCGCCGCGGCCTGATAGGCCGCGGCGGCGTCGCGGAAGAAACCTTGTTCGTCGATACGGCCGCTGCTGAGGCCGTAGCCGCGGTAGTCGAAGATGAGCACGCTCAGGCCCAGATCGTGGAGCAGCTTCAGGTTGGGCAGGCGGTGGGAGATGTTGCCGGCGTTGCCGTGGCAGAACAAAAGCACGGTATCGCTGCCCGGGGCGGGCAGCCACCAGGCGTGCAGGCGTTGGCCGTCTGCGGTGGGGATCCATTCCTCCTGGCAGGTCAGTCCGAACCGTTCGGGGCGGGCCCAGTGTTCCGCCTGGGGGAAGAATACCATTGCTTCCACCAGCCGATCCCATCCCCACCAGCTCATGGCCGCGAACATGCCTCCCACTACGGCCCAGGCGGCCAGCCATACCCCCCAGAGAGCGGGCCTCAGCGCATCACCTCCAGAAAGTCCACCGCCCGCCAGCCCTTGGGCACCATGAACAGCTCGGCGGGCAGAGGCTTGGACTCCACCTGGCGGGCCACGGCGGTGGTGGTGCCCCTCGGGCCGTAGTTCACCTGCTTGAGAGGGTAGCCCTTCTTCCACAAAGCCTGCACCTGAGGGGAGGTGAGAGGCGAACCCTTGCCGCTCATGCGGCCCATCTGGGCCATCATGGCCCCCATGCGCACGGGGTCGATCTCCTTGGTCACCTTGAGGGCCGGCGCCATCCACAGGCTCATGAGCGGCCGGCCCTGGCTGAGCACGTCGTAGCGGCGGCACAGGTATCCGGCGATGCGGGCCTTCTCGGGGGTGGCTTTCACTTCTATCTTCAACTTCACCGGCTTGGGTGGCGGGGGCCGTCGCTCCAGGGCCTGGCGCATGGCCTGACGCTGCTGGGGGGGCAGGCCCTCGAGCATCTTCTCCAGGTGGCGCCGGGCGGCCTCACGGCTGGCGCGGGCGAGCTGTTTGACGGGTCCGCCCCAATACACCTTGCGCTCGGGGTTCAGGTAATATACCCAGCCCTTGCCCACGTCCAGGATGAAGACCATGCGCCCCAGGTCTTGACGCAGCTTGTTGTCCTGGATGTAGACTACCTCGGGAGCAGCCCGGCCCTCGCTCTGGTAGTGGATCACCAGCCCCGCCCCCACGGGGAAGGCCCAAGACAAGATGGCCAGAACCAACACCGCGGCCCCGACCCGGCCCCATCCCTTGTTCATGGTCTTCTCCTCTCTGGCCTGGAGTGCGGCACCTACGCTGTGGCTCCCCGTACGGCCCGTTTGATCCGCCGTCCTGCCCCTCCACCTAGCTTCACCCGGAAACGCCACCAGGTCAAGCCGCGCTCTGGCCAACGGTGTGACGGTCCCCGCCTTGACAAGCCCCCACTGCCTGTGCCAGCCAAAGAATAGGTCAAACCCTAACCAGGAGGAGATTATGCTTTCTTGCCGCGCCGCCAGAATTGCGGCCGCAGCCGTGGTGCTGGTGTTGGTGATGGTGTCTGTGGCCGTGGCGTGGCCGCCGCGGCCTCGTCCCCGCCCACGCCCTGCTCCGGCCATCCCGCCCAGCGACCTGCGCTTCTACCATCTCACCCATTACCTGTTCAATCATCTGGACCAGCCCGTGGTGTTCTGCGCCCTGGACGGACGAGTGGTGGCGGCCAACAAGGCCTATCAGCGCATGTTGGGCTACAGTCTGGCCGAGCTGAAGCAGAAGACCTACCAGGAGCTGACCCCCGTCCGTTGGCACGCCATGGAGCGGCGCCTGCGCAACCAGCAGGTGATGCGGCGCGGCTGGTGCGAGGAGTACGAGAAGGAGTACATCCGCAAGGACGGCAAGGTGATCCGGGTGCGCGGGCGCGCCTGGCTGGTGCGCGATCGTGACGGCCGGCCCCAGTGGCTCTTGGGCATCTACCGCCAATTGGGTCCGGCCCGGGCCGCCAAACCGTGAACGCCGGCCGGGAAGAACTCTTGGCGCGGCGGGAGGAGCTGGCCCGCCAGCTGGCCGAGGCCGAAGCCGCCCTGCCTGCCCACAGCGTGCGTCCGCAGCAGATGCAGCGGGTGCTGGAGCTGGAGGAGCGTCTAGCCGAGGTGGAGCGCCGTCTGGCCGAGCTGGACCGCGGAGGGGAGAGCTGAAGGCGCCGGGCTTGCCTCCGCGAGGCTTTGCCCCGCGTAGCTGATGCGTAGGTTCCGCCAGCCGGAGAGGGGAAGCCGTGCCGTAACCCAGAAGGAAGAGGCCGGGTTTTCCGAGACAGGCAGATGGCCTTTTCAGTCTGGAACCGGGGAGGAGGATCCACCCCGGGGGGAGAGGTGGCCGCGGGCCTCAGCGTTGGCCCACCGCAGGCAGGTAGAGCACGGTGGCGGGCTGGTGGGGACGCTCCTCGGCCTGGGGCCGCCGGTGCCAGAGGGAGCAGTGGCGGCAGGTGAAGGAGACCCACTGGCGGCGCACCACCACCTCCAGGCACATGGCATAGCGTCCGCAGTAGAGATTGCGGTGCTCCTCCACCTCCTCGAAGGTCAGGGCCCGGTCCAGAGCCACCGGGCCGTCCTTGTGACGCCGGGACCCCTGCAAGCTACCCGCTCCCTCGGCTACCGTCTCCTCGTGTGGCCCAATGTACCACATGGCGGCAGTGATGGCCAGGGGCGGAGGAGGGTGAACCAGTAAGGAGAGAGCGATCCCCTATACATGAGGTAGGACTGGGCTTGCCGGGGCGGGGCGGGGGGGATAAGCTTGAGGACTATGGACCGGGTGTTCGCAGCAGAGGAGGCCGAGGCCTACGAGCGCTGGTTGGCCACACCGGCGGGTCAGGCCTACCTGCAGGCTTCGCGCATGCTCCTGGACCGGGTGTTGGACTGGCGCCGGGGCTGGCGGGTCTTGGAGGTGGGCTGTGGCCTGGGCCTGCACCTGGAGCCGTTGATGGAACGCGGCATGATGGTCACCGGTCTGGAGGCGGGGCCGGTGATGGCGCGGCTGGCCGCGGAGCGCCTGGGCCCCCGGGCAGAGGTGGAGGTGGGCGACGCCCACGACCTGCCCTTCGAGGACAACAGCTTCGACGCGGTGATCCTGGTCAACACCCTGGAGCTGGTGGACCGTCCCGCCCAGGTCTTGGCCGAGGCCTCGCGGGTGGCGGCCAGCCGCCTGTGCGTGGTGAGTCTGAACGCCCTGTCGCCCACCGGCCTGTTGCGCCTGTGGCCGGGTTGGGAGCATCCCTTGTACCGGGGCCGGGCCCTGAGCCTGTGGACCCTATGGCGTCTGGTGCGCGAGGTGTTGGGCCCGGTGCCCCAGACCTGGGCCGGAGCCAGCGGCTGGCCGGTGGTGATGGCAGGCCGCTGGCCCTTCAGCACCCTCTTGGCGGTGTGCGCCGCGGTCACCCCTCGGCTCATGACCACGCCCCTGGTGGTGGAGGCGCCCATGGGCGCCCGAGCCGCCACCCCGGCGGCGGGCCACGGCCGAGTGGTGCTGCTGCGCCGGGACGAGTGACGTG
>MTPE01000308.1 GCA_002011835.1 Desulfarculaceae bacterium JdFR-95
CCGGGCCGCGGGGGCACCATCAGGCCACCAGCCGCCCAATCGGGCGCTTCCGCAAGGATCATTGAGACATGTATCCCGTCCTGTTCCACCTGGGTCCGCTCACCATCCACGCCTATGGCGTGCTTCTGGCCCTGGGCGCGGGCCTGGGGCTGGTGTTGCTGTCCCGCCTGGCCCGCAAAAGCGGCCTGGACCCCGAACGCCTCACCAGCCTGGCCCTGTGGGTGCTGTTGGCCGCCCTGGCCGGGGCGCGGCTGATGTTCGTGCTCCTGGAGCCGGCCGGCTTCCTGAAAGCACCCTGGCGCTTCTTCTACATCTGGCAGGGAGGTCTGGTCTTCTACGGCGGGGTGATCGCCGGGTTGGCCGTGGGCCTGCTGCTGGCCCGACGCTGGGGGATCCCCCTGTTGGCCATGATGGACTGCTTCGCCCCGGCCCTGGCCCTGGGCCAGGCATTCGGCCGCCTGGGCTGCTTCATGGCCGGCTGCTGCTACGGCCGGGAAAGCGACCTGCCCTGGGCGGTGACCTTCACCCACCCCCTGACCCTGGCTCCCCCGGGGATTCCCCTACACCCCACCCAGCTCTACAGCGCCGGCGCCTTGCTGCTCATCTTCGCCTTCCTCATGTGGCTGTGGCCCCGTCGGCGGGCGGCGGGCCAGGTGTTCTTCGCCTACGGGGTGTTGCACGGCCTGGCGCGGGTGATTATAGAGCAGTTCCGGGGGGACTGGCGGGGCCCGGAGGTGGTGTGGGGGCTCACGCCCACCGCGCTGATGGGCCTGGGCCTGGCCGTGGGTTGTGCGGTGGGCCTGGTGGTGCTGCACCGCCGCCGGGGGGCTTGACACCGAGGGACCAAATAAGGTTTCACCAATTGAGAGGAGAGCGCAAGCCAACCCCAAACCGCGCCTGCCGGCGCGCGAACCGATCAGGGAGGATCACGGTGGAGTTCCCCGACGACCTGCTCTACGGCAGCGAGCACCTGTGGGTACGCCGCGAGGAGGAAGAGGGCCTGGTCACCCTGGGCATCACCGACTACGCCCAGGACCAACTGGGCCAGATCGTGTACGTGGACCTGCCCGAGGTGGGCGACACCGTGGTGGCCGGTGACGAGATGGGCGCGGTGGAGAGCGCCAAGAGCGTCAGCGACCTGATCTCACCCGTGGACGGCGAGGTGGTGGAGGTCAACGAAGATCTGCTGGACGACCCCTCGCCCATCAACCAGGACCCCTACGGCGCCGGCTGGATGGTGCGGGTGCGGCTGGAGGGCGAACTGCCCGACGGCCTGCTCAGCGCCGCGGAGTACGAGTCTCTGGTGGGAGAATAGGGTCCCACACCATCCTTCCCTGGTCCTATGCCCTCGCTGAGCTGCGTAGGGCTCGAGCCGAGGCGCGGGGCGGTCCCCTTCCGCCCCAGCGCAGTCTTCTCCCCCTGCCAAACCTTCGGGGTGTTCAGGTGAGCAGCCAGGTCTGATAGCGGTGCTCCAGCAGGTCCTGCAGGCGGGCGATCACCCCGAAGCTCTCCTTGAGCATCTTGCGCTGCAGGCCGTTGAGCTGGGCCGGGTCCACGAAGTTGTCCGGCACCTCGCCCCGGGCCCGAGCCTCCAGGTGGTGGCCGATGCGCATGAGCGTGATGAAGGAGAAGGCCTCACGCAGGTCGGCGGCCTCGGCCGGCTTTATCAATCCCCGGCGGGCGATCTCCTCCAGGCGGTCCAGGGTGTTGGTCACCCGGGCGAAGGGCAGCTCCTCCTGCAGGCGGGCGCGCACCTCGCTGGGCGCCACCTGCTGGTCCAGGGCCATCACCCGCACCGCATCCACCATGGGCGTCAATCCCGACAGCTTCAGGTTCAACTTGTTCTTGTGCTCGCCGTCCTTGAGCACCACGAACTGGCGCAGGAAGCCCAACGGCGGCCGGTTGTAGAGCCCGTTCTTGGCCAACAGGCGCAGGAACAGCTTGTTCCCCTCCAACTCCTTCATCAGGTGCTGGTCCAGGGCCTCGGCGAAGTCGGCCTCGGCGTAGATGGGGCGGAAGTCGAAGAAGATGGTGGCCAGGCGCAGGCTCTGGGGCTGGGGGTCGGCCACCCAGCGCGAGATGGTACGGCACCAGGAGGCCTCACTGCGGCACCANTCCGGGTTGGAGGCCATCACCCCGCCCTGGCAACGGGGGAAGCCGCAGCGCACCAGCCCCTCCACCACCCGCGCGGCGAAGTCCTGGAACCAGGCCCGCACCGAAGGCATGTGCTCCGCGGGCAGGTTGGCGAAGACGATGGCGTTGTCCTGGTCGGTGCGCAGGGTCTGCTCGCGGCGGCCCTCGCTGCCCAGGGCCAGCCAGGCATAGGGCACCGGCGGGCGTCCCTTGCCCTGGGCCTCCATCTCCTCCTCGGTGAGCTCGATCAGCTTCAGGGTGAGTCGGTCGTTGAACTCCGTGACCAGCTCCAGCATGGTGCGGGCGCTGCCCCCCTGCCGCAACAGCATCTCCAGCACCCGGTCCACCTTGGCGTGCACCTCCACCAAGGCGTCCACGCTGGTCACGGTCTCGATGTCGCGGATTACCCCCAAAGGCGAGGCCCCGGTGAGCGTCTGCAGGTCGTGGTCCGAGACGATGCCCACCAGCCGCCCCTGCTCGGTCACCACCAGGTGACCCACCCCGTGCCGGCTCATGGTGAGCAGGGCCTCCCACACCCGGACCTGGGGCGGAATGGTGACCAGGGGTCGACTCATGAACTCGGTCACCGGCGCGTCCAGCATACCCCCCTGGCTGATCACCCGCACCCGCAGATCGGTGTCGGTGAGGATGCCGATGGGATGCCCTCCCTCGTCCACCACCACCACCGAGCCCACCTGACGCATGGTCATGCGCCGGGCCGCCGCCCGCACCGGGGTGGGAGGCAGGCAGGTCAACACCCGGGTGGTCATCACCTGGGCCACCGTGGCCGTCATCAGGGCCGCGTCCAGGCTGAAGGCCGGCACCCCCGTCACCTGGGGCAGGCGGCACTCCTCGGCCGCACCCCGCCGCACCGCCTCCAGATTGCGGGCCAGGGAGTGGCGGAAGTGGCGCTCGAAGGCGGGACGAGTCTCCACCAGACGCCGGAACACCTCCGCGGGCAACAGCAGACAGATCAAGTCCTCCNGCGCCACCACCGAGAACAGGGCCTGCTGCCCCTCCAACAGACTCACCGCGCCGAAGGTGTCGCCCTCGCCGCGCACGTCCACCAGGATCTCCTCGCCTTCGTCGTCTTCGGCCGGCAGGGTGACCTTGGCCGAGCCGGACTGGATGAGGTAAAGATGGTCCGCCGGCGGCCCCCCCCGCCTCAAGATCACCTCTCCGCGGGGAAAGAAGGCCACCTGCATCCGGGAGACCACCTCCTCCAGCTCCTCCGAGGACAGGGTGTCGAAGGGCACCACCCCGGCCACGAAGCTCAGCACTCGCTGGAAGGGAAACTCGCTCATCTCGCCGCCCCCGCCTCCCGGGACAAACCGCCCCCCAGGCTGTGGCACAACGGCCCGTCCCGCCAGGGAAGAAAGAGGTGTCTCCTGCTGTGCTCTGGTATCTGCATGGGTCGACCCAGGGCCAGGGTATCGCCTTTTTCGTCCGGGCGAGGCCGTGCCCCTAAAAGGTGAAGCTCACCCCCACCTGCAGCTGGCTGCTGGTCACTCCGTGGTTGCGCTCGTCCAGGCCGGCGTTGGAGATGTGGCGCACCCGCCAGCCCAGCTCCAGATGGCGCCCGCCCTGCAAGGGGATGCGCAAGCCCAGCCCTGCATAGGAGAGGAAGTTGAAGGACATGCCCAGGGCCGGGATGTGTAGGGTGTTATAGGAGGGCCCGATGCCCGCTTCCAGATAGGGCTCCACCCCCCAGCGGGTGAGACACAGACGCAGGCCAGGCACCAGGCCCATCTCCACCCCGCGGGCATGGTCGCCATAGCCGCCCAGCAGGCCGTCCAGGTGCAGCTCCAAACGCCCCCGCTCCCAGTGGGTCAGGTCGGCCACCACCCCGAACATCAGACCGGCGGAATAGAGACGCCCCTCGCTCACATCCATGTCCTGATGCCAGTAGGCTGCGGTCTCCCAATGGCGGAACAGCCCTGCCGCAGCCGGAGACGGCCATAACGTCAAGCCCCAGACCGCAGCCAGCGTCACCAACCAGATGCGTCTCATCGTGGTCCTCCCAGCCTAGAGGGCGCCGGCCGCGGGCGGAGCTGGCGGGCGGCAGGCAATCCCGGCAGGCCCTGGGCCGAAAGCACCGCGTCATAGATGGCCATCTGCAACACCTGGGCGGCCATGATGCCCAGGCCGTTCAAGTCGGCCGGCTCACTTCCACAGGCCAGCACGAACACCAGGTCGCCGTCGAAGGTGGTATGCACCGGGTCTATGGCCCGCACCAGGCCGTGGTGGGCCAGGGCCGCCACCTTGCAGCACTGGTTGCGGTCCAGGCGGGCATTGGTGGCGATCACCCCCAGGGTGGTGTTGTCCTCCACCGGGTGGAAGGCCTTGCGGTGTCCGCCCTCCAGGAACCAGAGACTGGTGCCGGCCAGCTCACGCGAGTCGGGGGCGGTGCGGGCGCCGGCGACCAAGTATCCCGTCGGGTCCACCACGTCGCCGAAGGCGTTGACCACGGCCAAGGCCCCCACCACCAAGGAACCCACACGCAAGGCCGCCCCACCCAGCCCCCCCTTGCTGGCCCGGGCCAGGCCGTAGAGCTTGCCCACCGTGGCCCCTCGGCCGGCCCCCACGTTGCCACGGGGCATGGGGTCTCCCCCCGCCGCCCGGCAGGCGGCGTATCCCAGCTCCGGCCCCGGCCGCCCCCGCCCCTGGGTGAGCGGCAGGTCGAAGATCACCGCCGTGGGCACCTTGGGCAGACGCCAGTTTCCCACCATCTGGCCCCGGCCCTGCTCCTCCAGCCAGCGCATCACCCCCCCGGCCGCATCCAGACCCCAAGAGGAGCCGCCGGTGAGACACACCGCGTGTACCTCGCCGTCCCAGAAACCCGGCCCCAGGCCGTCCAATTGGCGCGTGGCCGGGGCCGAACCCCGCACCTCCACCCCCGCCACCGTGCCAGGGGGGCACAAGACCACACTCACCCCCGTGGGGTGCTCAGGGTGGCCGGCATGCCCCACGGCAAAACCAGGCACCGACGCCGGGGAACCCTGGGGATCCATGTGAAAACCTGACCGCATCTCCTACTTGTTGGATACTGCGCCCCGCCTCCCCGGCTTGTCAACCGCCACCCTCCCGCCCCTCCCCCAGTCCATGGCAGACAAAACTCCAAGCCCCGGGAAATACCACCCTCCTTGTTTCCCAGGACCCAGCCTCCCCCAAAACCCCAGGAATGGGGCCAGGGGAAAAACCTTGACCGACACGGAAAAACAACTCCCCCCGGTCGGGGAAAACAGAGACAAACCGAGCCAAAAGCCGGCCCCCGCCCCTCAAAAAACGGTATTCGTCGAAAATACCCGCCAAGGTTTGACTTTGCTTCGCCCTTGAAGTAATTGTTAGGCCGAAGGCAATCGACCGCTTGCTCCAGTGAGGAGTACCCATGGCCGAGATGATAGAGGACAACCCCCAGAACATCACCCAGGCGGACATGGTGGTGGCCATTCCCTCCTTCCGGGAGGCCGAACGCATCGCCTTCCCCACCACCCAGGCCGCGCAAGGGCTGAAGCGCTACTTCGGAGACCGTCGCACGGTCATCATCAACTGCGACAACAACTCCGACGACGGCACCAAGGAGGCCTTCTTCGCCGCCGACACCGACGGCATCCCCCAGATGTACATCTCCACGCCCCCCGGCGTCCGCGGCAAGGGGAACAATTTCCGCAATCTGTTCCGCAAGGTGATCGAACTGGGGGCCCAGGCGGTGGTGGTGGTGGATGCGGATCTCAAGTCCATCACTCCCCAGTGGATCAAGCACCTGGGCGAGCCTCTGTTCAGCGACTTCGGCTACGTGGCCCCCCTGTACGTGCGGCACAAGTACGACGGCACCATCACCAACTCCATCGCCTACCCCATGACCCGCGCCCTCTACGGCCGTCGCGTGCGCCAGCCCATCGGCGGCGACTTCGGCTTCTCCGGCGAGCTGGCCCGTATCTACCTGGCCAGCCCCACCTGGACCGAGGCGGTCAGCCAGTTCGGCATCGACATCTGGATGACCACCCTGGCCATGAACAACAACATCCCCATCTGCCAGGCCTACATGGGCCGGCCCAAGATCCACAAGCCCAAGGACCCCGGCGCCGACCTGGGACCCATGTTCAGCCANGTGGTGGGCACCATCTTCGACCTCATGATCCACAGCACCGGCTACTGGATGCGGGTCAAATGGTCGCGCCCCACCGCCATCTTCGGCTTCGGCCTGGGCGAGGTGGAGATGCCGCCCCCGGTCAAGGTGGACCGCGACAAACTGGCCCAGAAGTTCCAAGGGGGGTTCGAGCAGTTCCACGACGTCTGGACCCAGATCCTCTCTCCGGCCATAATGAATAAAGTAGAGGAGATCGGTGAGCTGCCCCCCGAGCAGTTCGACTTCCCCACCCACCTGTGGGCCAAGGCTCTCTACGACTTCGCCGTGGCCTACTACCGCGAGGTGGTGGACCGCCAGACCCTGCTGGAGGCGCTCATCCCCCTCTACTTCGGCAAGACGCTGTCCTTCGTGCGCAAGACCGAACGCATGAGCGTGCAGCAGGCCGAGGAGTTCATCGAGAACGAATGCATGGTGTTCGAGGAAACCAAACCATACCTGCTCGAACGCTGGACCGCCTGAGCACAGGCTCCCGGAGGTGATAAACCATGGCCAAGATCCTTATCGTGGACGACGAGGAGCACATCCGCTTCCTGTACTCCGAGGAGCTGACCGACGAGGGCTACGAGGTCATCACCCATGACTCCGGTGCCGGGCTCCTGGAGCTGATCGAACGCGAAAAGCCCGACCTGGTCGTCCTGGACATCAAGATGGTGGACTACAACGGCCTGGACCTGCTCCAGGACATCCGCAACAAATACTACGACCTGCCCGTGATCCTCTGTACCGCCTACGACACCTTCAAGGAGGACATGAAGTCCATCGCCGCAGACTTCTATGTGATCAAGTCCTTCGACCTGACCGAACTCAAGAACCGTATCAAGATGGCCCTGGAGACCTCGCTGCCCAAGGACGACCAGGACTAGAGGCGACACGAGCAAAACCGGCAACAACCCCTCGCCTTCAGACCAGACGCCCCTCGGCGTGGCCCTGTCCGCACCCCGAACCCGCCGCGCGGACAAGGCCAAGCCGAGGGGGAAAAACGGCCCTACGGTGCGAAGAAAGCCTCATCTCCCGGCCAAGACGAAAACAAAAGACAGGGGGCCGGCACCGGGCCGACCCAGGCCGGAGCCTCTCCCAAACCGCGGCGAGGACCAAAAAGGCGTTCAGGACCACAGAACGGTCCCTTCCCCTTCAACCCCGGAGGCAAAACCCTCATGACCCGGGCCACCACAACCTGGTTGCTGCTGTTGGCCGCCGTCCTGCTCCTGGCCCCCACAC
>MTPE01000043.1 GCA_002011835.1 Desulfarculaceae bacterium JdFR-95
GGAGAAGAGCTGCTGCCGCAGGGCCCAGGCGTACATGCCGCGCCACAGCAGCACCAGGGTGGAGATGGTGAAGAAGCACAACACCAGCACCCCGCGGCCCAGGTAGAGCCTCGGCACCAGGTAGTAGATCACCGCCAACACGGTCAGGCCCACGGCCATGGCCTGGGCCACCCGGGCGATGGTCCACACGAAGGGCCGGGCGATGCGGAAGTTCTGCAGGTCGAAGTAGTAGAAGGTGGCCTGCAGCACCAAAGGCACCAGCACCACCCGGTGCCAGGAGTAGCGCCAGGTGAACAGCTCCGCCGCGGGGTCGGGCAGGCGGATCCACAGGGCCAACACCGTGCCTGCGCCCATGAGCAGCATCTCGCCCAGGACGAAGGCCACCTGATAGGGCGAGGGACGACTGGATGAGGCCAGCATCAGTCGCTGCCCTCCGGCTCACTGGAGGAGAACACCTGGCTGGCGTCCACCACCGCCCGGGTGGGGTCGTTGAGCACCAGGCCGATCAGCTTGTCTTCGGGCAGGCGGCCCAGGGCGCGCAACACCTCCTCCCGATCGGTCTCGCCCGCCAGCACCACGAATACGATACCTTCCACCATGCGGGCCAGTACCTGGGGGTCGTCGAAGGCCTGCACCGGTGGAGTGTCCAGCAGGATGTAGCGGTCCGCGTATCGCGCCCGCAGCTCCTGCAACAGGGCGGCCATCTTGTCCGTGGCCAGGATCTCCGCCGGCCGGCGGGAAGGGCTGCCCGCCGGGATCACCGACAGCTTGTCCACCTTGGTCCAGTGGATGATCTCCGGCACCGTGGCCCCGTGTTCCAGGAAGTCGGTCAAGCCCGGCAGACGCGGCACCCCCAACAGCCGATGCATGTCCGGCGACATGAGGTGGCAGTCCATGACCATCACGTACTGCTGCAAACCGCGGGCAAAGGAGATGGCCAGATTGGCGGCCAGCAGGCTCTTGCCCTCGCGGGGGGCCGCNCTGGTGAGCATGATGGTGCGGGGCGGCTCGCCGTGGAAGGGATACAACAGCTGCGAGCGCAGGATGTCTATGCGCTTGCCCTCCGGGCTGGTGGGTGCGAACAGGCTGACCAGGCGTTCCTGGTCGGTGTCCTCCTTGCGTCCCCAGTCCTCGGCCAGCATGGGGGGGTGCACGCGGGGCTGGGGCGTGGAGGCGGCCCGGGAGGGCTCCGGCCTGGCCTTGGCCGCGCCGGGGGCGGCCGGAGTGGACACAGGACGACCCGGTTTCTTCTCGGCCGGGGCGCCGGGACGCCGGGAGGGCGTGGGCTTGGCCGCCGGGGCTTCTTGTTCGCTGCGCAGCCGTCGGCCCTTGCGGCTGAGGGCGTCGCTCATCCTACCCACGGCCGCCTCCCTCCTGCTTTGACTGCGGGGTGGGCGCCTGCTCCGGGGCCGGCGAGGGAGCCCGGGCGGGTGGTGCTGTGGCCGGCGGGCTCTGTGGCGCGGGCACCACCGGACCCCAATCCCGTACCCCGGCCGGCTGGCGCTCCTGGGGCGGGGCCAGGGTGGTGGTGGGCGCCTCGCGGGGCATGAGCAGCTCCGGCGCCGGCCGCCCCTTGATACGCCACCACAGACGCTTGATCACTCCCAGGCCGTCTTGGCTGGTGAGGAGATAGGCTCCGCCCAACACCATGAAGATGAGCAGCAGGAGCACCAGACGNCGCCAGAAGGAGCCGGGACGGCCCTTGGACATGCTGGCCGCCAGGCGCGAGCCGATCTGCCGCCGCCGCTCCTCCGGCGAGGGCATGAGGAGGTCTTCCAGTTCGTCGAGGGGGCTGGCGCTGGAGGAAGGGGTGGCCTCGGCAGCGCTCTGCTCTGGAGGCCCTGGTGGCGGCGCCACTTCCTCGGCAGGGATCTCCGGCACCTCCTCCAGCGCGGGCACCGGCTCCACCTCCACATCCGCTTCCACCTCCTCTTGCGGGGCCTCGGCCGGAGCCTCGCTCTCCGGGGGGGAGGGAGGAGCCGGGGTGGGTTCCGGGACAGGGGCCGGCTCGGGGCTCGCGGCGGCGGGAGCCTCGGCCTCGTCCTCCAGGCGGGGGGGCCACTGCAGGGAGCGGTTGCCCGCCGCCGCTTCCAGCACCAGCTCCCGGCTCACATGGCGCTGGTCGTTGGTGAAGGCCAGGATCAGGGCGTCGTCGCAGACCATGTTGATCAGACGGGGGACGCCTCGACTCACCTGGTGCACCGCGGCCAGGGCCTCGTCGTCGAACAGGGTCTCGGAGCCACCGGCCACCTTCAGGCGGTGGCGCACGTAGTAGGCGGTGTCCTCTGCGTTCAGGGGCTTGAGCAGGTAGTGGCGGCGCAGGCGCTGCATCAGGCCGCGGGCACCGGCCCGCTTGAGCAACAGAAGCAGCTTGGGCTGGGCCACCAGGAAGATGTTCAGCACCCGGGGCGAGGTGTCGTCCAGGTTGCCCAGCAGGCGCAGCTCCTCCAGCATCACCGGCCTGAGGCTCTGAGCCTCGTCCACCACGATGAGCAGCACCCGTCCCTCGCGGCGGCAGCGCTTGATAACCTGGCCCAGGGCGATGAGAAACTCGCCCTTGCTGCGGAAGGGCCCCTCCAGGCCCAGCTCCAGGGCGATCAGGTTGAAGAAGTCCAGGGGCTCCAGGGCGGGGTTGGTGATCACCGCCGGCACCACCCGCTCGCCTAGTTCGCGCAGCAGGGCCATGATCAGGGTGGTCTTGCCCATGCCCGCCTCGCCCAACAGCAGCGCCCAGCCCTCCTGCTGCTCGATGGCATAGACCAGGGTGGCCAGGGCTTCCCGATGGTCTTCACACAACACCAGGAAACGCGGGTCGGGCTCAATGGCGAAGGGCATGGCCTTGAATTGGAAGTATTCCGCGTACATCGGGCGCTCTTGGCCACTCCTTTCAGGCGAACATTTTCTCCCACAGCTCCTTCAGACGGGCGGCGCGGCCGGTGAGCAGGATACCGGTCAGGCCCATGAGGAACAGGAAGCTGAGGCTGTATATGGCTATGATGACGGTGGTGCGTAGGCGTCGGCGTTCCTTTTCGTGTTGGGTCTCCAGGGGCGGGACCACCACCAACACCGGCAGNTCGCTCAGACGCTCGGCCTGCTCCACCGAGGTGAAGGANGTGTCGATGTAGTTGAGGCCGAAGGCCACCCCCACCGCCAGGGCCAGGGCCGCGGCCACCGACAGGGGCAGGGCCTTGCGCACGTTGGGGCGGTAGGGACTCTGGGGCACCTCGGCCGGGTCCACCACCTCGAACTGCTCGCCCCGCTGGGTGCGCTCCAGGTTGGCGGCCATGTTGGCCTCCAGCCACTTGGCGTGCATCTTCTCGTAGGCCCGCTTGAGCACGTCGTAGCCGCGGGACAACTCCTGCAGCTTCTCCGCCACCGCGGGCAGGTTCTCCAGGTGCTGTCGGGTCTTGGCCATGGCCTGCACCACCTTGGCCCGCTCCTCCAGCAGCTTCTTCACCCGCTCTTTGGACTCGGCCACCAACTGGGCATACTTCTCGCGGCTCTGCTTGAGGGACCCCAACTGCAGGTCCAGGGCGGCGGCCTCNGTGGGCTTCTCGCCCTCCTTGAGCTTGCCTTCGGCCTTGAGCTTGGCNATGAGGGCCTTGCGCTTGGCCTCGGCCCGCTTGAGCTGGGCCTTGAGGCGNATGATGTCCGGGTGTTTGTCGGTGTAGCGCAGGCGCAGGTTCTCGATACGCTGGCGGATGGTTTCCGGGTCGGAGCCGGCCAGGTCCTCCCCCATGGCCCCCCCGGCCACACCCGACTTGAGCANGTGGGCCTTCTTCATGGCCATGTCCTCGATCTGGAAGGTCAGCTTGGCGATCTCGAACTCCAGGCCGTTCTGCCGNTTGCGCTCCACCTCNATCTTGTAGTCGATGTTCTCCAGCTGGTTCTGCAGCCGGGAGAGGGTGTTCATGAGGCGGTCCTCGGAGCCGGGCAGCTCCTCCAGGTGCTTCTCCTTGAAGGCGGTGATGCGGTTCTCCCACTCCTTGAGCTGGGTCCGCATGCGCTCCAGCTCGCGGGAGAGGAAGCGGGCCGTGCCCACGGCGTCGTCCTCGCGCAGGCGCAGGTTGCTGTCCACGTAGAAGGCGGCCAGGGCGTTGGCCACCGCGGCGGCGGCCTTGGGGTCGCGGTAGAGGAAACTGACCGTGAAGTAGTTCTGGCGCGTGATCTTGATGGAGATGTCCTTGCGCATGCGCTCGGCCAGGGCGTCGGGCACCGCGGTCTTGCGCATCTCGGGATAGAGGTTGAAGCGGTCGATGATCTCCATCAGGCGGGTGCGCGACAGCACCTGCTGGGTGATGATCTGCAGGCGCTCCTGCAGGCGGGTGGTCACCGTGGTCTTGACGATGGTGCCCGGCACCTTCTGGGGCTGCACCACCACCAGGGCGGTGGCCTGGTAGGTGCGGGGCCAGAACAGGCAGTAGGCGATCCCCGCCGCCAACACCAACAGAAACACCAGGGTGCACAGCACCCAGCGACGCTGCAATACAAATAGGTATTTGCGCAGGTCTATGGTCGTCGTGGTGGCGGTGGCAGTGGCCGGCGCCGGCATGGCTTCACCATCTATAGGGTTTGTCCACGGTCAATATCAACAGCACCCGGTTCTGGGTGCGGTCGTCATCGTCGTTCTCCGCGTCGCGGCAGAGATAGCGATAGTCCAGACTGAGCGCGGCCCGCCGCGTCACCTGCCAGGAGAGCCTGCCCCCCAGGGAATAGGAGTCGATGTCTCCCTGCAGGTTCTCGTCCGTCCCCGCCAGGGTGGGGTCCTGTTTGTAGTTGTCGCGCGTCCAGCCCGCGTTCAGGGCCAGACTCCAGTGCCGCGCCAGTTCGTAGTTCAGCCGCGCACCCACCGAGTGGCTCAGGGTCAGCCCCGAGTTCTCGCCCAGCAGGTCGTACTCGCCCAGGTCGCTCTTGGCGTACAGCGACACCTCCCAGCGCTGGCCCGAGAAGTCCAGCGAGGCCTGGAAGGTGGGATAACCTTGGCCCGCGGCCTGGTTGCCCCGGCTGTCGCCGGAGACCTGAGACCAGCCCGCCGCGACCCGCCAGCCCCAGGTGGGCGACATCTTGTGCGAATAGCCCAGGGAGGCACTGTATATCTCGTAGTCCCGCGCCTGGCGCACCACCGGGTCGTCGGTGTCGGCCTGGGTGCCCTGGTAACCCAAGGTGAGCAGGGCCTGGCGGGTGGGCCCGAACATGCGTGCCAGGCTCACCTCGCCCCCGTAGCGGTTCAGGTCCGGGCTCTTTTGGTAGTCGTCCCGGTAGAAGAACCCCTCCGCGCTCACCTGCCAGTCGGGACCCAGGGCGTGCACCCAGCGGGCGTCGAGCTGATGCACGGTCACCTCCTCCACCGACTCCACGGTGGAAGAGGAGTAGTTGTGGGTGTAGGAGAGGCTCACCAACCGCGCCCGGCCGTAGTCGTGACGCAGGCGCACTCCCACCGTGTTGCGGTCGCGGCGGCCGGTGTCGCCCCGCACCCGGATCAGCCGCCCTTGCTCGTCCACGTCCTCTTGGTCGAAAGAGGAGCTGAACCGCTCCCAGGCATACACCCGCCAGCGGGGGGAGAACTGTCGCCGATAGCTGACCTCCACCTGGCCTCCTTGCAGGCCGGTGTACTCGCTCAGGCGGTAGTATTCAGTGTATTCTAGGCTGGCGCTGGCGTTGAGTTGCTGGCTGGGCCGGCCCCAGCTCAGGCGCAGGCCCGGCTTGAGGGAGACGAAGGCGTCCCCCCGCGCCTGCTGCTTCAGGCGTACATTGTCGTCGTAGCCCAGACGCAGGTCCACATACGGCGTGAAGGTGAAGGCGCCGGCGGGCAAGGCGGCAACCAACAGGAGCAGACACCACCACCCTACCAACCCCCAGGCCATGCCCGGCCAAGGAATCAGTCGGCGGCGAGGTCGCTTTGTGGTTCCTGCTGCGCTGGCCAAAATACGCCCCCAAATGCTGAGCAGAAAAAAGGAGTCCGACAAGATGCTCAGGGGACGATCACCACGTCTCCGGGCTGCAGGCGGATGTTCTGTTCCTTTTTCTTGCCCGAGATGACCTCCGAGTAGACAAAGGGCAGGCGTTTTTGGTTCTTGCCCGTACCGCGCAGGATTATGACGTCGTCCTTGTGAGCCCACTCGTTGAAACCACCCGCCAAGGCAAGTGCCTGCAACACGTTGGTGGGGGTGAGCATCTTGTAGCGCCCGGGCCGCTTGACGTTGCCCAGCACGCTGCAGGTCTGGCTGGCCGGATCCTTGACCGTGATGAAGACCTGCGGCATCTCCAGGTACTTGCTGAGCTGGCGCGTCACCACGTCCTTCAGTTCCATGGGGGTCAGCCCCGCCGCCAGCACGTCGTCAACCAGGGGCAGCGAGATGCGCCCGTCCGGGCGTACCAACACGTCCGAGCGGCTCACCGCCGACTCCTTCCACACGATGATCTCCAGGATGTCACTGGGACCTATCTTGTAATAGTCTTCGCTTCCCTCTCCGGCCAGGCCCACACCCGGCAACGCCAGCAACAGCCAGACCGCCAGACCCAAAATCGGCCACCGGATCATATGTGTTGCCTTGGTCGGTTTCATGGTGAATAAATGGGCTTGGTTATCGAAATGACCCGATTGTATTCTGGGGCAGGCTATTACCACAATTGTATTGTAAAAATACATTGCTGTCCTGGGTGATGCAAGCGAAAAGCTCCTTCAGACTTGACCCTGCCAGCAGCGGTTCATTATAGTTATTTGGCTTAATTCACTGCCAGATGAGCAGGGAAAGGGGCTATTATGGTCAGAGCTCGCCTGTGGTTGCGCTGCGCGGCCATGCACGATCCCGTGAGCCCGGTTTTGGTGGCCCCGGCCCGTATAGGCTGGGACGCCAAGGAACGCATCGTGGAGCTGGTCATAGAACGCCCCCTCACCGGCCCGGAGCTGCTGGCCCGCATGAAGGGCTGGGTCACGGTGGACGTGAAAGAGCTGAACCAGGTGATCTCCACTTACGGCCGCCTCAAGCTCCTGGACGACCGCGAGCTGGTGGTGGAGTTCGAGAACCAGGATCAACTCCAGGCCCTGCAGGCCGCCCTGGAGAAAGACTTCGGCGACCAGGTCCACCTGGAGCCCATGTGAGCCCACCCTTGCTCCTGGGTGAGCCACCCCCCGGCAGGCCCCTGGACCCTTGGTCTCCTCGACGGGTGTTTGCCTTCCGGCGCCCCGCCGGTTATCAGATGCATAGAGGGCTGCCGCGGGGCGGTTCTCTCTGGGACAAACGCCTCGGTCTTTCTTCGGTCCGGGAGGAGGTAGTTCGGCCATGGCCGCAGATCGCCCCCCTTGGCGTCTGTTGATGGTGAGCTACCTGTTTCCTCCCCAGCCCGAACCGCGGGCCATCCAGGTGGGACGCCTGGTCGGCGCCCTGAACGCCGAGACCGTACTCATCTGCGGCGACGACCCCTGGGCCCGCCGGGACCCCACCGTGGCCCCCCG
>MTPE01000238.1 GCA_002011835.1 Desulfarculaceae bacterium JdFR-95
CCAGCCGGTAGAAGCCCTCGCCCAGGCCCGGCCCCGGAGCAAAAGAGGACAAGGCCAAGGCCGCCTCACCCCGGGCGGGCAGCTCCACCTCCGTGACGGCCAGCACCCGAAAGCGTCCCGCTCCCCCGGACTTGTCTTGACCAAAGCCCTGCTCCCCCAGCAGGCGGAACACCAGCTCCACCCCCTGGCGGTCGTAGCGCTCCAGCCCGCTGCGCAGGTACAGGTCCCAGCGGCTGCCCGCCTCGGCCACCGGCACCCGGGAGAAGAAGCCTCCCTCCTTCAGGGTTGTGCCGCTCAGGCGGTCTATGGTGTTGTGCGGCAGCAGGCGGGAGGGAGCGGTCTCGGCCTGTTCCTCCTGGCGGGCCGGCCGCTTTGCCTCTTGGCTGGCCAGCCGCTTCGCCAACCGCTCCATCACCGCGGCCTCGTCCCAGGGCCGGGTGAACCACTCCCGCGGCAGGAAGGGCTCCTTGGCCGCCCGCTTGACCAGGTCCAGGCCCCGCTGCAGGCTCCCGTCCCCCACCCGTCGCGCCAGGGACACCTGCTGCTCGGGCGACAGCCGCGGCAGGCAGGGCCGGGGCAGACACCCCCAGGGGAACCCGGCCGACACCACCAGGGACGGAGCCTGATCGTAGCGGGCCAGCAAGGTCTCCTCCAGGTCGCGCTCGCCCCACAGCCAGCGGTGCAGCCAGCAGAGGTGTCCGAAGACCGTGTCCGAGTCCAGGGGAGTGAGCAGGGGGCTGACCAGCTCCAGCTCTATGCGAAAGGTCTTCATGCCACCTTCTGGCTCCCGTCCGCGAAGTAAGTAGAGAGGTCCACCCCCTGGGGCTCGCTCCACTGGCCCGTGGCCAGGTCCAGCTCGCTGCGGGTGAGGCCGGCGAAGCGCACCTTGCCGTAGCCCCGGCTGCCGCTGGCGCCCAGGCTGTCCAGCTCCACCAGGCGCAGGGCCGGCCACACCACCGCCTCCAGGAACTCCTCGTCCGGCTTCGCCCCCTCCAGGCCCTCCAGGTCGAAGACCCGGTAGATCATCTCCAGATCGAACCTGGCCCCGGCCGGCACCCGTTCCCCGGTGCGGGGGTTCTCGGCCTTGCCCCAGAGGCGGTTGATGGCGTTCTCGGTCTTGGTCTCGGTGAGCAGGGGGAAGCGCTCCCGCGCCGTCCGTACCCAGCCCTGGTCCAGGAAGGCATCGCGCACCAACAGGCGCGTGGGCCCCCAGGTACTGTCCGTGCTGCCGAACACGCGGCATACCGGACAGTTCTGGTCCTCGCAGGTGTGCACTTGCGCGGTGAGTTGGCCCTTTTTGTGGCGCAAATCCACCCTGCCAGCCTTCCACTCGCAGAGGAAGCGCATCTTGCCCTTGAGGGAGGAGCCGGGGATGTAGGGCAGTTGCTCCTGGCCGTGGCGGATCACGGGCAGGTCGATGCCACCGATCTCCAGACCCTCCTTGCTGCCGCCGATGCGCAGGCCGGTCAGGGCCACTATCTGGCCCTGGATGCGGATGATCTTCTTCAGTCTCATCGCCCCCTCCCTTTCTTGGCGCCCTTGGCCTTGTCGAGCCACACGAAGTATCCCACCACCGCCTCCATGAACCGGCAGGCCAACTCGTAGCTCTCCAGGTCCTGCACCTGACCCACCAGGTGATCGATCAGTTTCTTGAACGAGCTGGGTGCGTTCCCCCGGCCCACGGCATAGGCCACCTGGCTCTTGAGCATCCGGATACGGAGCAGTTGCAGGCTAAAGTCCCCCTCCCGGTCGGCCTGGGCCTCGGCCAGGATTTCTTTCATGTTGTGGAAGAAGTTGCGCAGCTGGGTGGTGTTCAATTTGGGCTCCCTCTTGGGAGGCGTCAACAACGCCTCGGCCCATGCTTGCGCCTCCTGGTCGAAGGCCACCAGACGGGGCTTACCGTTGTCGATCAGCTTGGGAGGAGGGGGCACTGGTCCTGGGGAGCCTCCTCCCGAGGTAAAGTTGTGTTGGGCATGCATCATGTTCACCTCGCTTTCCGGTCGGCCAGGATGGCCAGGTTCAAAGGTATGCGCCAGTGGTCCCAGACCCTGGCGTCGTGTTCCAGGAAGGGCCGCAGGGGCTCCAGGACCTGGTCCCTGTGCCCCTTGCCCAGCAGGTTGCGGGCCACCTGGTAGTGCAGCACCGCCGACCAGGTGGCGTCGGCCAGGCTGCCCGCCTCCAGGCAGCGCCGGCGCATCTCGCCGATGGCCAGGAGCTGGTGCAGGAACCCCTGGCCCAAATCCAGGCAGCGCACCAGCTCGCTCAGCCTGCGGTACGCCTCCAGGAGGTGGGGGTAGTCCCCGTAGGGCACCGTGGTGTCGAACAGGGTGATCCGGTCGCGTCCCGCCTCCTTGCTGGTGTCCAGGGCCCGCTCCGCGGTCTCGGCCACCAGGCGCACCGGCAGGCGGGGGCGGAACAGGCTGATGCCGGCCGAGAGGGTCAGGTGGGGGTTGTGGCAGGTGTAGGCGCGGAACTCCTCTCCCAGACGCCGGGCCAGCTCCACCACCCGGGGCCACGGCCCCACCAGGCACAGATCGTCGCCGCCGGAGAACACGGTGTAGAGGTCGGTGTATCCCTGGTGGTGCTGCAGGTGGCTGAGGCGGGCGGTAAAGAAGTAGCCCAGCATGCGGCTCAGGGCGGCATAGCGGGACATGGTCAGCCGCCCCGCGCCCTCTGGCCCCTTGGCCCGTAGCCCTAGACCGAACACATGGCCCAGGCGGTCCACGTCGGCCTTGAGCATGGCCAGCAGGGGCGCGCCCCTCCCCTCCTGGTCGGTGGCGTCCCGGGCCAGATGGTGGAAGGACTTGGCCTCTCCAGGGCGCACGGGCTCCTCCTCCGGGTCGCTGGGATAGCGTTCCACGTCGGGGGGGAAGCGGGGCACATGGTTGGCCACCCAGCGCCGGCCAAAGGGCAGGTGGTCTCCCTCACCCAGGGCCAGCACCAAGGCCAGCCCCTGCCCGCCCTCCGGCGCCTCCCCCAACACCCGCACCGCATGCCCCAGGAGCTCCAGGCCCACAGGGCGTCCGTCTCCCCTCCGGGACTCCACCACCACGAAGCGATGCCGGACCAGGCCCTGGCCCAGTTGGCGTACCTGGTCACAGATGGAGCAGGTCTCGAGCCCTTCGGCCACCACTCGCTGGTCGCAGAGGGGACAGAGGGGGCACGGGCCGCCGCCTTCGGCCCCGCCACCGCGCTGGACCAGCTCGCCGCCAAACACCCGGGTGGCGAAGGCCCGGCGCTTGGCCCTCTCCACCGCCTGCCCCAGGCGATCCAGGGTGCGGGAGTAGCGCCCTGCCTCCAGCTCCGCCGGGGTCAACTCGATCCAGGCCAGGTTGAGCCCCAGGGACCCTCCGAAGCGCTGCCAGAGCCACTCCTCCAGCTCCCGGCGCAGGTCCTCCAGGCGCTGTGCGGCCCCAGGCAGGTTGGGCACCAGGTAATACGCCTTTCCCCCGGCCTCGGCGAGCCTCGCCACTGGAAGCAGGCCGAAGCTCTCCTCCAGCCGGAGCCCGGCCACCTCCTCCAGGAGCCACAGATAGGCCGAACGCCCCCGGAGCAGCTTGGCCGCCCCCCGGGTCTGCTCCCGGCCCATGGTGAAGATGAAATCCTGGATGCCCGACAGGTCCAGGGCCACCAGACAGAACTTGGCCGGACGCCGGTCCTGGATGGCCCGTGGCGTCAGCTCGTCATGCGCGGCGTGAAACAAATAGAGTGCCTGGGCCAAACAGGCCGTGGTGTAGAGATGGTCGAACAAGGGCACATCGGGCAGGGTGCCGTAGCTGGCGCTGGGCACCAGGGAGAACCATTTCTCCAGCAGGGAGGTCAGCCCCGGCAGGTAGAGACGAAGGGGCAGGGCGGGCTCCAGCCCTCGGCATTCCTGGAGAAAGCCGCGCCACAGCTTCGCGTAGGCCTGCTGCGACCGCTCCCTGTCCGGGGTGGACTCCTCCCGCACCGGGAAGGCGGTCTCGGGGGTGAGGGACTTCAGGCGATAGCGGTAGGGGCTCTGGGTTCGGGGGTCGTCCTCCAGGTCCACCTGGGCGAAGACGGGCAGCAATCGGGCGCTGCGGAAGTCCTGGCCTTCTTCTTCGGCGGGAATGCGGTCTCCTCCCGCGGAAAGGCTGTCTGCCTCGGCCAGGAGTACCTCCAGGGGCGCATCGGGGCGGTGATGATGCATCACCAAGGAGGTCACCAGAGAGCGGCCCTCGGGAGGGAGGAAGTCTTGCATACGATCCAGGGCCTCTCCACTCCACAAGACATGACGGTGGGTGTAATAGCCCGCCGGAGCCCGAGGGCAGCAGATGTTTTCGCTCTCCCGGTTGGAGGGGGACAGAGGCTCGCCCGCGCGCTGCCCCACCTTGCCCAGGTCGTGCAACAAACCGCCCAGAACCACCGCGGTCAGCTCACTCATCGCGTGTCCTCGCTCCACAATTGGTATCGACCGAAGCCAAAGCTCACCGCCTTGCCCAGGTGGAGCCGGCTTCCCACTGCCAACAAGGGAAGGAACGAATGCCACGGGCCCACGTAGCGGATCTCACCCACCAGTCCGCCCAGCCGCATGTATTGTCCGCTGCGCCCGGAGCGCCGCCCCCACTCCCGCCACTCCACGTGCGAGGAGAGCACCTTCACCTGCTCCGCCTGCCCTATGGCACCCCGAAAGTCCCACGCCAATTCCACCCCGCAGTGGAAATAGGCCAACAAGCTGAGACGACGCAGCAAGTTGCGGACCAGCAGGTGGAAAGGCAACGAGGTGGCCAGGTGCCCCTGGTACTTGATCCGCAAGGGCGTTATCAGATGTACTCCGAGGATCTCCCGGCGGGGTAGGAGAGGCAGGTCTTCCGGACGGTCCAGCCGCTCTGGTAACTTGATCAGTTCGTCTCCGTCCCGGTAGAGGGTGACTCCATTACGCCGGTGGGACACCCGCTCCACCCGGAACCGCACCCGGTCCCTACCCAAGCCCCACTCTCCCAGCAGGTTGAAGGCCGCCACGAAGTGGGGGAGCCAACGGACCGCGCTCCCCACCAGGGTCAGACCGAAATCCACCTGTTCGCCACGGCCGACCTCGTCCCTGCCCGATGTGAGGCGCGTGAACACGAAGGGACGGGGAATGGCATTGTATTTGCGCATCCTGGCCGCGTGGGCCACGGGCCGGGGCTCGAAGATGGAGAGATAGGGACAGCCTTGGCGGAAGGGACAGGCCGCGCACTCGGCCCCCCGCCAGCCGCAGCAGACACGCCGCAAGGCACGGCCCAGACCACCTCTGAGGACGTTTCCCCACCAGCGGCCTATGCGCCCCCGCTCGAGGAAACAGAGGCGGAAGGTCAACTCCAGCCAGTACAGCTCGTCAAGACTGTTCCAGCGGCAGGATTCCAAACAACAGTCCCCCCTCTCACAAACACCTTGGTGATAGCATCCTCAAAAAACCTTGGTCAATCCCCACAACGCTCGTGGTGAAGACTACAACCGTGGCGTTCGAGAAACTGAAACAGCCAGCGCGCCAACGACCGAAAAACGAGAAAAAAACGCCGCGGCCACCCTCAAATCAAGGGCGTGAGGGCTGGTCGGCCTGAAAAAGAGACACAATGCTCTGGAGCGGCAAAGGCTCTGAGGGAGAAGAAACGAACAGTTTTTGGGGCGTGCCTTTCGGAGAGAGAAGTAGGATCTAGTCAATCCGCGTGACGCCTATCGCTGGCGGCGCAAAGACGCCCAGGTGGACAGCAATGGGGCGCCATCCGGTCTCATCCAGTCAAGAGGTTGCTAATCGTGGGGCGGCTGAACGAGGGTGTCAAGATTTTTGTGTACCAGGAACCTGGAGCGGTTCCTGCCTACGCGTCAAGCAGGTCGAAATGGATGGCCAACTGGACCCGGGCGCCCCCTCAGTACGTGCTGGGCCGACCCCACGTCTTCTGTGCATCCTGGATGGCCAGATATGGCACCTTCAGCAGAGTCTCGTCCGACGGAAATGCCCCGCGGGTTTTGATGTCCTTCTTCAGCCGCCGGTGCAACCCCTGGATCACGGTGGTCGTGTAGATGGCCCGGCAGGCCTCCTCGGGTAGCCCCAGAAACGGAACCCACTCGTCCCAGCGGTCCTCCCATTCTTGGCCGCCATGGGATACTTGGCGTCCCACTTGGCTTTGAACGCCGCCAGTTCCCGTCGGGCAGGAAGTGCAGGGGCACTCTCACGGTGCCGGTCCTGGGTTCGGGCAGGAGCTGGATGCCCTTGTTCACCCGCCGCCACCAGTCCTCGGGGATGATGAGGCGGAACATGGCTGCAGGGGGTGGATTCCGGCCGCGCCACACGGCCGGCGCCATCCTGGTCCGAGAGGACGACGCAAGACATGGAGCGTGGTTCACCGAGACGTCTCTGGAGAGCCGCTAGGTGGATCCCTCGGCACGACCCGGCCCGGGCCGGGACGGAACCGAGCGGAGGCGGTGGTCAGCGACGTAGGCAGCCGGCCCTGCGCAGGGCCTCCAACCCCCGTTGAAGGTCTCGAGATCCCTCCCCGGCGGGATCCCTGCCACGCGCCTCACCACCATCTGGTCCCGGACGCCTCCCTCGTGCGCCGTCAGGTCCCGCCAGACGAAGAGGATTGTCCCAAGGGCGGACATCCGGTCCCGAAGCCGACCAGACCACCTGCCAGGGTGTCGACGAACCGGCGCGGCGATCACAGAGTAGATTCTCCTCTCCTTGCTTCCCTCCACCCGCTGCCTCGAAGAGATGTGGGATGAGTATTCCCGGGCAGTGTGGCCTTACCTCGGTCAATCGTCCAGGCGATCAGGTTCTCTGGGGCTGAGCCCGCAATGGGCGAGGGCAGTTATGACTTCCTTGTCAGGACACCAGACGTTTCGGGAGCCAGCGCCAGAGGGACTGGATCATCAGGTCCCTTAGCAACAAGGCCGTCGGGTTGCTTGGGTGTCTTGTGCGGGTGGCGGCCACAAGACCTCTCTGTCCTAGGGGTGGGGGCCGGATTCGAACCGGGCTCGCTGTTCAGCGCCGATAGGTATGGGCCACGTAGGGCACCTATCAGTTCTGTCTCCTTGGGTAGGGGATCACGGCGCCGGTCTGGACACCCTCGTGGGGTGGGTACCTTGGACCGCCGCCCTGCCTTGTCAGATGGGGGTTCAGTCGTACTCTCTGGTTCGATTTGCGATCCGAGCCGAGGTAGTGTTTGGCGGCTTTGTCCTATATGGTTTGCGGTATTTCCAGGTTGTTTGCTAGGAAGCCTTTCGTGATCCGGGTGAGACTTGGAGCAGCAGGCCCATGGCGTCGGCGCGGCAGCGGCGGCAGTGGTGCATTTGAGGGAGGAACGCGGCTGCTTGGCGCCGAAGGCGGTGGATCAACGCTGGCGAAGGGGAGGGTGATCCGGCCAGGGGCGTACCCTCCAGCGGCAGCAGGGGCATCAGGTTCATCAAGTCCGCGCCCAGCCTGGCCGCCACCC
>MTPE01000225.1 GCA_002011835.1 Desulfarculaceae bacterium JdFR-95
GATGCTACCACCACCCCGGCGCTTGCCGGATGAGCCAGAATTTTTGTCTTGTCCTCCGCGCACCCGGCCGTGGCCCAGGGAGGTCTTGGGGGTGAGGTGTTTCGGGAATACTGGGCGGGGAGATACACTTGACTTGGCAGCGGGGGCGGCTATAGAGTCTGGTAACGAATCCTTGTCGGACACAGGGGGTTAAGTGGGTATCCTGCAACGCATTTTCGGTCGCGCTCCCCGTGAGGGGCGGGTGATGGTNCTGGGNNTGGACGGGGTGCCCTTGGCNTTGGCCCGGCGTGCGGCGGGCGAGGGTCTGATGCCGAACCTGGCCGAGGTTTTGGCCCAGGGGTTCACGGTGGAGTTGGAGCCGGTGTTGCCGGCGGTGAACACCGTAGCCTGGGCCACCTACGCCACGGGGGTGAACCCGGGTCGGCACGGGGTGTTCGGCTTCGTGGACCGCCAGCCCAACCCCTTTCAGGTCCACTTTCCCACCGCCGAGGACTTGAAGAGTCCCACCCTCTGGGAGATGCTGAGTCGGGCGGGCAAGCGGGTGGGGGTGATCAACGTGCCCCTGACCTATCCGCCCCGGAAGGTCAACGGCTTCATGGTGGCCTGTTTCCTCAGCCCGGAGCTGGCCAAGGCCACCTATCCCGTGGAGCTGGCCCCTCGGCTGATGGAGATGGACTACCGCATCGAGGCCGAGACCGCCCTGGCCACCAGCGACCCCGGCGCCTTCCTGGCCGACNTGGCCGAGACCCTGGGGCGGCGTTTCACCGCNGCNTTCCACCTCATGGAGAGCGAGCCCTGGGACTTCTTCCACCTCCACCTCAGCGGACCGGACTGGGTGAACCACCTGCTGTGGGGCGCTCAGGACGGCCGGCACGGGGAACTGCGGGAGGAGTTCTGGAGCTTCTATCGCAAGCTGGACACTTATCTGGGCGAGCTGGTGGCCGCTTTGCCCGCGGGTTGCAGCCTGATCCTGGTCAGCGACCACGGTTTCGAGCCCTGCCAGGCCCATGTGTACCTGAACCACTGGCTGGAGAAGAACGGCTACCTCTTGTTCCGGCGGGGCCGCAAGGAGCTGCTCAACATGCACCCCGACACCCGGGCCTACAGCCTGGTGCCGGGGCGCATCTACATCAACCTGGCCGGCCGGGAGGAGCGGGGCAGCGTGGCGCGGGGGCGTGACTACGAGGATCTGCGCCAGGAGCTGATCCACCGTCTCAGCGGCCTGAGCCACCCCGACAGCGGCCAGCCCCTGGTCAAGACGGTGCATCGCCGTGAGGAGTTGTACCAGGGTCCCTTAGTGGAGCAGGCGGCGGACCTGATCGTGGAGCCTGCGCCGGGCTTCGAGCTCAAGGCCACCTTGGGCAGCGGGGGTCTGTTGGGCGAGCCGGACATGCCGGGCATGCATTCGGCCCAGGGCGCCTTCGTGCATGTGCACGGGCTCAGGAACGCCGTGGTGCCAGAGGGCAAGGCCCGTCTGGAGGACCTGGCTCCCACCATCCTCAAGCTCTTGGGCGTGGCGGTGCCGGACCATCTGGAGGGTGAGCCTCTGGTTTAGGGGTCCGGCCCGGGGTTGGGAACCGGGGAGGGGAAAGAGCCTCTGCCCGGCGGTCTCATCTGGTGGGCTGTGGGGAGCCGGAGCCTCCGGCCGGAGCTGGGGCGGAGGAGGTGCTTCCAGCGGGAGCGCAGGGCGGTGGTCCTGCCTGACGGGGTTTCCCGACCCGTTGCGGGAGCCGAAGCCTTCGGCTTAGGTGTCCAGGCGGACGCGGGCGGGGTCTAGTCCCTGGGATTCCAGCCAGGATTGCACTTGTTGCAGGTAGAGGCGGAGGAAGGCCTCGCTGCCGCCCAGGGCCTCTCGTCCGAAGTAGTGGTTGATCTCCAGCAGCAGGGGTCCGCGTTGGGGGTGCATGAGCATGTCCACCGCGGCCACGTCCAGGCCCACGGCCTTTGCCAGGTGTTCGGCCAGGTTCAGGGCTGCGGCCAGGGCTTGTGGGTCTTGGTCGCGCACGATGCGTCCTCCGCGGCTGAGGTTGGCGCGGAACTCTCCCGGTGGTCCCACGCGCCAGAAGGCGTCGCGCCAGGAGCCGAGGATGATCACGCGCAGGTCGCGGCCATCGGTGGGGACCAGCTCCTGCAGCACCAGTCCTGGAGGTCCCCAGGCGCAGTAGGTTTCCAGGCGTGTTTGCAGGGCGGCCAGTTCCTGGGGTGAGCGCACCAGGAAGACGTTGTCGCCCATGCCTCCGCCGGCGCCCTTGGCCACCAGGGGTGGTTTCAGGCCTGCGGCGTCCAGGCGTCCTTCTTGCCAGGCGTGGAGGGCGTCCTGGAGGGAGGCGAAGGCCGTGGTGCGGGGTTGGGGGAGGTTCAGGGCGGAGAACAGGTGGTGGTTGCCCACCTTGCCGTCGAAGGCCAGGCGGGCGCCTTGGCGGGGGAAGTGGGGCACTCCCAGGCCGGCCACCAGGGTATAGAGGTCGCGGCGGCATATCTGGGGCAGGAGCACGGCCTGTGCGCGGCACACGGCGGCCACGTCCCCGGGGTTGAGGGGGCGCTGGGAGACCAGCAGGCGGTTGTGGTCTGCGGCCAGGGTGGGGTGGAAGCTGAGGATCATGGTCTTGGTCCCCCGCGGCGCGGTTTAGAGGGCGTCTCGATGATAACCCAAGATGGGTCTTGGGGGGACGGGGCGCAAGGGGGTGTTTGGGGCGGGGTTTGTTTTTTCCGGCTCATCCGGCAAATGGCGGGGAGACAGGCACCTTGGGATAGCGGCCCAGGCCGTCGGTACAGGAGATGGGATGATATTTGGTCGTCTTTGCGAGGGAAATGATATGGTTTCTCACTTGGACTACGGCCGACAATACCGAGGCCATGAATCCGGGTAGTATCCCTTCTCATATCTTTTCCTCGCAAAGACGAGCGCACGATCTTGTTCATTCCGGGCCGGTCTTGTCAAGGCCGTGAGCCCTTCAAGGGTGGCCAGGGGCCAGCCTTGACAGGGTCGGCCCGGGATGATTCTACAACCACACCCCGCGATTTGCGGGATGAGCCGTTTTTCAGAACTCCACTCCGGGCTGGGCGGGTATGCCGGCTTGGTGGTGGTGTTTGACCGCCTGCATGACGGTGACGGTGTCGGCGTGGGCGAACAGCTCCTNGGGGCAGTGGCGGCCGGTGATGACCAGGTGGAGGTGGGGTGGTTTCTGCTGGATGAGGCGGGTGACCTCCTNGGTGGAGACGAAGCCGCGGTGCATGGCCACGCACAGCTCGTCCAGGACCACCAGGTCCCAGGGCCCCTGGGTGACTTCCTGCACCGCGGTGTCCCAGGCAGTGCGGGCGGCGCGGCGGTGTGGGGTCAGGTCGTCGTCTTCGCCGATCAGGCCCAGGCCCAGGGCTCGGATCTGGATGCCGGGCAGTCGCTCCAGGGCCTCCAGCTCGCCGTAGCGCCAGCCGCCCTTGATGAACTGCAGGATGAGCACGCGCAGGTTCTGGCCGGCGGCGCGCAGGGCCATACCCAGGGCGGCGGTGGTCTTGCCCTTGCCGGGGCCGGTGTGGATGATGACCAGGCCGTGAGTACGGGCCATGGCGCCTCCTGGAGCGAAAAGGCCGTTTCCCTGCGCCAGCCATACTCCAGGGTGAGGGGGATTGTCAAACGGGGATGCTTGCCAAGCGTCCCGGCTCGGGCCATAATGGCGGCGTTTTGGGTATGGGCGATTCCTCGGCCAGGGGGTGGGGAGAGCATGTCCAGGCGCCAGACCTACTATCCCCAGGAGCGCTCGGGCATCCTGCACCGCGAGCGTTATGGCTTGATCCACGTGTGTTACGGCACGGGGGTGGGCAAAACCTCGCGTTGCATCGGCCTGGCCATCCGGGCCGCGGGGGCGGGGTTGAAGGTGGTTTGGGCTCAGTTCATGAAAGGGGGCGAGTCCAGCGAGGCGCGTATCCTGAGTCAGATACCCAACATCTCCTATCGCTGTCCGGGCAAGCATCCCTTCATCCTCTCCAAGGGCCCCACCAGCATCCACTACGAGCACGCCGAGACCGCGCTGTATTTCGCCCGCCAGGCGGTGCGCGAGCGGGCGGACCTGCTCATCTGCGACGAGATCCTCAACACGGTGATCTTCGGAGTGCTGAACAAGTCACAGATCCTGGACCTGATGGACTTCTGCCGGGGTCGGACCGAGCTGGTGATGAGCGGGGCGGACGCCGCACCGGAGATCCGGGCCGGTGCCGACTATGTGACCCACTTCGTGCAGCAGAAGCACCCCTACTACTCGGGCCACATCGCCCGCCGCGGCATCGAGTATTAGGACCGCGGCCGGGGGGAGCGGCGGTCAGGGGGGTGGGGCGAATGGCGTGCCCAGGGGAGCCTCGTGCTTCCCGGCTGCGGAGAAGGGCTTTCCCCACACCAGGGTGGTTGCGGGATCATCCCGGGCCGGCCCTGTCAAGGCCGTGAGCCCTTGAAGGGTGGCCAGGGGCCAGCCTTGACAGGGCCGGCCCGGGATGAACAAGATCGGGCGCTCGTCTTTGCCAGGAAAATGATATGAGCAAGGATACGAGATGGATTCATGGCCTCGGTATTGCCGGTTGTAGCCCAAGTGAAAAGCCATATCATTTTCCTGGCAAAGACGACGAAATATAATCCCATCTCTTGTGCTGGCGGCCGGGCCGCGATCCCGAGGCGCCTTTCCCTTCCCCGCTTGCCGGATGAGCCGCGTTGGTGCGGCTATGGGTCTGGGGGCCGGCGGATGCCGGTGATGGCCTCGCGGGAGAAGTCGAACAGGGTGGCGCTCTGGCCGCCGGCGTGGAGGGTGACCCGCGGGGAGTCGGTGACCCGGCCGATCACTGCCGCGGCGATGCCTACTTCTTGGAAGCGGGCGATGATCTCGGCGCGGTGGCGGGGGTCGCAGCTCAGCACGAAGCCGTAGCTCATGAAGGCGACCACCCACTCCGACAGGGGCACCTGGGGCGGGCGGGGGATGGCCTGAAGGTCTATCTCGGCCCCGGCGGCGGAGTTCTCCATCATGATGGCGGCGGTGCCCACCAGGCCGCCGTTGGAGACGTCCTTGGCCGCGGTGGCCAGGCCGTCTTCGGCGATTGCGGGCAGGACCTCCAGGCGCCGGCGCAGCTCCTCCGGGCTCTTGCCGCTGTTGGCGTCCCAACTGGTGACCGTGGCGCAGCCCTTGCGTCCGGCCAGGTCCACTGCGGCGATGAGGTCCTGGCCGGGGCGGGCCAGGTGGCTGCGCAGGAGTTTCCGCGCCGTGCCCAGGATGGCCACGGACAGGGCGGGGGCGTCTTCGGGGGCGTCGGGGTGGAGGTGGCCCCCCACCATGGGCACGCCCAGTTTGCGGCAGCCCTTGGCGATGCCGGCCACCACCTGGGCGCGGTGCTGGTCGATGCCGCTGGCCAGGACGTTGACCATGGCCAGGGGGCGGCCGCCCATGGCGTAGATGTCGTTGACCACCACCATGACCGCGGCCTTGCCCGCGGCGTAGGGCTCGTTGAGCAGCAGGCCGGTCATGATGCCGTCGCAGGCCAACAGCAGGTAGTGGTCGCCGTGGGGGATGACCGCGGCGTCGTCGCCGTAGTTGGGCAGTTGGGGGCCGGCGGTGCCCTGCAACACCAGCTGGCGGAACACCGCGGCCACGGGGTTCTTGCGGGTCAGTCCCGGGTAGGCGCGCAGTCGCGCGACCAGCTCTGAGAGCGCGGGTTCGCTTGCCATCTCGTCTCCGCTTGTGCTTCCGAGGGTTGATAGGGGGGGTAGCCCACGCGGGCCAGGTCGGCCTGCATGGGCAGGTGGACCCAGTCGTGCAGCAGCAGGGGCGGGCCGATCACCCGCCAGCCCAGGCGTTGGAAGAAGGGCACGTTGGCCTCCTGGATGTAGGCGGTGAAGCGCCGGCAGCCGCGCTCGGCCGCGGTGCGCACTGCGGTACGCACCAAAAGCGCGCCCAGGCCGCTGCCGCGGCGGCCCTTCTTCACCGCCAGGCGTCCGCCCATCCAGTGGTCCGGCTCGTCCTGTCGGGTGAAGATGCGCACCGTGCCCACTACTTCCCCGTCCTCCACCGCCACCAGGTGTATGCTGCGGGGGTCGATCTCGTCCTGGTCGCTGCCGGAGACGATGCCCTGTTCCTCCACGAAGACCTGGCGGCGTATGTCCAGGGCGGCTTGCAGTTCGTCGGCGGTGCGGGCGGGGTGGCAGACCGTGCGGGGCAGGGGCAGCTCCCAGGCGGCGATGGCGCTGCAGGCGCCGCAGCGCACGCAGCCGGCGCGGCAGCGGGAGGCGCTCAGACCGCGGCTTTGCAGCACCAGGGCCAGGTCTTGGTACAGGCGCATCATGGCCGCCGGCGGTGGGGGGGTGGCCTCGGCCATCTGGGAGCCGGGGATGGGCCGCAGGGGCACCAGGAAGGGATACACCCCCAGGTCGGCCAGGTGGCGGAAGGCGTCGCGCAGGCTGTCCTCGGGCTCGCCCAGCCCGGCCAGCAGGAAGCTGGAGACCTGGTTGGGGCCGAAGATCTCCACCGCCCGGCGCCAGGCGTCTTCGAAGCGGGCGCGGCCCAGGGCGGCCTTGGCCGGGGCCACACGGGCCAGGGTGGCCGGGTCCCAGCTCTCGATGTGTATGCCCACGGTGTCCACCCCGGCCTGATGCAGGCGGGCCAGGTCCTCGGCCGGGTGAGGCGGGGGCATGAGCTGGGCGTGTACGGGCAGGCCGGTGGCGGCCTTTATGGCCTGGGCACAGGCGGCCAGGTGGTCCAGCTCCTGGGAGCGGTGGACGGCGGTGCCGGTGGTGAGCACCACGTGGCGGATGCCGTCCAGTTCCTGGGCCGCGGCGGCCACCTGGGCCAGCTCGCGGGGGGACTTCTGTTCGGTGGTGACGCCGGCGGCCAGGGAGAGCTCGATGCCGCAGAAGCGGCAACGGGCGGGGGTGTCCCAGTAGCGGCAGCGCTGGAGCACGGTGGTGGCCAGGCAGTCGCGGCCGTGGCGCAGGGCCAGGTGGTGGTAGGGGGTGCCCTGGGCGGTGCGGCGGGAGTAGAAGCGGGGCAGAGGCAGCAGCTCCACCTCGCGCAGGGGCCGGTCGTGGCGCAGCAGCACCACCCGGCCCTCGCTGCGGCGCAGGAGGAAGGGCGAGCGGGCCACGAAGGGGCTGGCGGTGGGCACGTTGATCGCCCGCCCGTCGATGAGCAGAGCGCCGCCCTCGGCCGGTCCCGCCCCGCCGCGGCGTCCGGCCAGCTCGGCCTGCAGGCGCAGGCCCAGGCTCTGCAACTCGGTTATCAGCTCGGCGGTGTGGGGCATGGGTCTTTCTTCCGGCTCATCCGGCAAACGCCGGGGTGGTGGTGGAATCATCCCGGGCCGGCCCTGTCAAGGCTGGCCTGAAGGCCACCCTGAAAGGG
>MTPE01000454.1 GCA_002011835.1 Desulfarculaceae bacterium JdFR-95
GCCTCCCCCCCAGGGGCGGCGGTACTGGCTGGTACACAAGCCGCGCGGTGTGGTCTCTACCGCCCGCGACCCCCAAGGCCGGCCCAAGGTCACCGACCTGTTGCCTCCCGAGGCCCGCGCCGCCCGCCTCTACCCGGTGGGGCGCCTGGATCGCGACTCCGAGGGCCTGGTGTTGCTCACCAACGACGGCGAACTGGCCCACCGCCTCATGCATCCCCGCTACCAGGTGCCCAAACACTACCGGGTGTGGGTCAAGGGCCGGCCCTCGCCCGCGGCCCTGGAACGCCTGCGCCGCGGGGTGGACATCGGCGAGGCCCGGCCCACCGCCCCGGCCCGCGTCTATCTCAAGTCCGCCAGCGAGGCCCGCAGCAAGCTGAGCATCGTCACCCACGAGGGGCGCAAGCGCGAGATCCGCCGCATGTGCCAGGCCGTGGGCCACCCGGTGTTGCGTCTGGTGCGGGTGGGCCTGGGACCCTTGCGTCTGGGTGATCTGCCCCCTGGCGCGGCCCGGCCTCTCACTCGGAACGAGCTCATGGCCCTGCGCCAGGCCGCCGGTCTCATAGCGGGTTGCAAAGACGCGGACGATAGTGTAAAAAGACCAACGCGAGGGGGGCACGGGCAGAGACCGCGGCGGCCTGGAAAGGACAAAGGCCGGAAGCCGCGGTGATTCAGCGAAGACAAAGGCCGGTAACTCAGCGGGAGAGTGCCATCCTCACACGGTGGAAGTCACGGGTTCAAATCCCGTCCGGCCTACCAGATAATAAAATCGAGGGCTTGGAGGTTTCCGCCTCCAGGCCCTCGATGCGTTTTAGGGGGTAAAACCGGTATGCAACAGGTATGCAACTATTGGTTTGCCTACCCTTGTTGATCCTTGCCCAACCGCTGCACCCCGCCTTCAGTTCCTTATGGAACTGGCTAAGGAAAGCATCTCCCCGCCTTCCGTCCCGTCCCGCGGCGGTTTGACCCCCGCCGGCGGGAGGTCTATCATTTAGAGAGGCAGTGGTCTTCCGCCCTCCTCTCTGTCCAGGCCGGGAGCGACATGAAAGCGAGCAGTCCTTCCCTACCCCGACTCAGCCAGGCCGGACGCGAACCCATCCACTACTGGAAGGTCTTCGACCACCGGGGCCAGGCCAAGGAGGTGGCCATTCCCGGCGAGGTGCCGCTGACCATCAAGGTGGACGGCAAGGAGGTGGTCACCCTGATGACCCTGGGCACCAATCCCGAGGAGCTGGCCCTGGGTTACCTGCGCAACCAGCGTCTGCTGGAGCGCATCGAGGAGATCGCCGCGGTGGAGGTGGACTGGGAGCGCCAGACCGTGCAGGTGACCACCCGCCATGGCCGGGGGATCCCGGAGTTGGAGGCCAAGCTCTCGCGGGTCACGGTGACCAGCGGCTGCGGCCAGGGCACCCTGTTCAGTTGCACCCTGGACAAGCTCTACGAACAGAAGCTGCCCTGGGTGAGCGTGCGCCAGTCCACCATCTACGGCCTGCTCAAGAGCGTGGCCGGCCTCAACCGGGTGTACCGCCAGTCGGGCTCGGTGCACGGCTGCGGCCTGTGCCGGGGCACCGAGGTGATCATGTACGTGGAGGACGTGGGCCGGCACAACGCCGCCGACGCCATCGCCGGACGCATGTGGCTGGACGGCATCGAGGGCAGGGACAAGATCCTGTTCACCACCGGCCGGCTCACCTCCGAGATCGTGATGAAGACCGCCTTCATGGGCATCCCGGTGTTGATCTCCAAGTCCGGCGTCACCCAGATGGGCCTGGAGCTGGCCTGTGACCTGGGCATGGTGGTGATTGGCCGGGCCAGGGCCCGCCGCTTTCTGGTCTACAACGGCGGCGAAGACCAGGTGATCTTCGACGCCGTCCCGTCCGCGGAAAAGGGGGAGCAAGATGACTGAGTCCGCCCAGGTGACCATCCGACCCATCACCCAGGCCGACCTGCCCCGCATCGCGGAGATTGACACCAAGGTGCTGGGCCAGTCGCGGCCCGGCTACTGGGAGATGAAGCTAGCCCTGCTGGAGAAGCACCCCCAGCACGCCTCCCTGGTGGCCGAGTTGGACGGCAAGGTGGTGGGCTTCATCCTGGGCGGGGTGAGCCGCTGGGAATACGGCATCCCGGAGACCGTGGGCTGGATCGACACCATCGGCGTGGACCCCGACTATCAGCGCCGCGGCATCGCCCGCACTCTGTTCCAGGAGATGAGCCGCCGCCTGAAGGAGATGGGGGTCACCTCCATCTACACCCTGGTCACCCGGCGCGACTGGAAGCTGCTCAAGTTCTTCCACCGCCTGGGCTTCCAGGAAGGGGACATGATCAACCTGGAGCTGGACCTCTGATCGTAGCCAGCGCCGGCCCCCGATCCCTCGGCCAAGACCCCATCTCCCCGCGGCCGCGCGGCACCCGCGATTCCGCCGCAAAGAGGGAGGCGCCACGAGTGGGGCCGACGGCAGCGACTTTCTCTGACCGCCACCGCACTGCCTACCCCCAGGATACGCACGAGGCGTCTCCGCACCAGCGGCCTCCCTGCCCGCCGTACCCAGCGCAGCAGCGCCCCCCTTCCGGCCCTTGGCGCGCGCAGCCACCAACCCAGGGGCAAACCAGGGCCGCCTCCCCGCGGGAAAACGCCCCGTCCTAGACCGGCTGCGGTGAGGCCCCGGCCTCTCAGCCCTTTGCCGCGCTATGGGACGCACCGCCACCCGAGTGCAGACACACCAGGGGCCGCCTCCCTGCGGGAGACGGCCCCGTCAGGTGGGACAGGCGGAAAGCCGCCCGCCTTCAACTCCCTTTCGCCGTGCTGGGGGCAGGCGCCGGCACCGAACGCTGCTCCGCTTCCCGGTACGCCGGCCAAAGATGCCCCTGCCCTGCTCCCTCTGCCGGCGCCCTTGGCTTCTCGTACCCGGCCTTTTGCCTCCTCGGCTCGGCCCCTTTGCCCTCCTGGCCTCCCTGCCTTCTCGGTCCAGCCCCCTTCGCGCCCTTGTCTGGCCCTTTTCGCCTTCCCGCCCCGATTCCCTTCGCTGGCCTCGTCCGTCGCCTTCGCTCGCCTCGACTCCCTTGGCCGGCCTTCTCCGGCCCCACTGCCCGCCCTGGCCGGCGGCTCTCAGGCGATGGCCCGCTCCTCCGGGGGCAAGGGTGGGGGCACGGCCTCTTCCAGGGTCTTCTGCACCGCCTGGAAGCGGGAGGGGCAGGCATGGAAGCAGGTGCCGCACTTGATGCACTTGTCCTGGTCGATGACGTGGATCTGCTTCTTGCCGCCCTCGATGGCCCCCACGGGACAGCGGCGCATGCAGATCATGCAGCCCTGGCACTTCTCGGGGTCGATGTAGTAGGAGACCACCTGCTCCAGGAGCTCGGTCACCTCCTCGGCGGTGTAGAGCTTCTCGTATTCGGCCTCGCTCTCCAGGCGCTGGTCGAGCTTGTGGCGCATGGTGACCTTGATGTAGGGCACCAGGCGGCGCACCCGGGCGATGGCCTGGGTAAGGTTTTCGCCCCCGGTCTCGCCCTCGGCCGAGCCCAAGGGCCCCAGGGCCTTTATCTGGTTGATGAACTCGTCCATGAGCGAGGCGAAGAGGATACCGTCGCCGCTGGTCATGAACTCGATGCGCAGGCGCGCGGGGTCCAGGCCGATGTGCTCCATGATGCGCTTGGCCAGCACCACCAGGTTCAGGGCGTGGTAGTTGCCGTGGGTGACGTAGTTACACTCTCCCAGGCGGCAGCCGCCGATGAACACGCCGTCCATGCCGTTGGCAAAGGCCCGGAAGATGAACTCCAGGTCCACGCGCCCGGTGCACATCACCCGCACGAAGCGGATATCCGTAGGGTATTGCAGTCTGGAAACTCCAGCCAGGTCAGCCGCCCCGTATGCTCACCAGTGACAGAGCAGCCCCAGGATCCTGGGCCGGAACTTGTCGGCAGCGCTCATCGCTTTCTCCTTGAACTAGGCGGCTCCACAGGCCGCGTCGATNTGNCTCAGNAACTCCTCGTCGGTGAAGTGCTTGAGCACGATGGCCCCGGTGGGGCACTTGGCGTTGCANAGGCCGTCGCCCTTGCAGAGCACGGGGTTGACCACCGCCTTGGTGCCCTGCTTGGTACGGCGCAGCTCGATGGCCCCGTAGGCGCAGGCATCGGCGCAGGCGCCGCAGCCCATGCAGCGGTCCACGTCCACCTCGCAGACCGAACCCGAGACCGTGACCGTGTCGTTGCTCAGCAGGGTCAGCACCCGACCCGCCGCGCCATAGGCCTGCTTGATGGTCTCGGGGATGTACTTGGGATAGTGGGCGGTGCCGCACAGGTACACGCCTTCGGTGGCGAACTCCACCGGACGCAGCTTGACGTGGGCCTCCTTGAAGAAGCCGTCCGGCCCCAGGCCCACGTTGAACATCTGGGAGATGTCGTCGCTGTCGGCCCGAGGCACCACCGCCGCGGCCAGCACCACCAGATCGGCGTCGATGCCCAGCTCCACCTCCAGAATGGGGTCCTTGACCGCCACCTGCAGCACCTGGCGGCCCTCCACCTGGGCCGGCTCCACCTTGGGCGGGTCCTCGGGCTGGTAGCGGATGAAGCGCACCCCCAGCTCGGAGGCGCGGCGGTAGTGGTCCTCCAGGAAGCCGTAGGTGCGCACGTCCCGGAACAGGATGTACACCTCCCGCTGGGGGTCCAGCTCCTTGAGCTTGATGGCGTTCTTGATCGACTCGCCGCAGCACACCCGGCTGCAGTAGTTGCGCTCCTGGTTGCGACAGCCCACGCACTGGATCATCACCACGCAGCGGGCCTGGCTCACCCCTTCGTCGCCGGCGAAGATGCGCTCCTCCAGCTCCAGGTGGGTGAGCACGCGTTCGTCCTGGCCATAGAGGTATTCCTGGGGCTGGTAGATGTCCACCCCCACGGCGATCACCGTGGCGCCGTGGGTGAGGGTGACCTCGCCGCGGTCGCAGCGGATACGGGTCTGGAAGTTGCCCACGTAGCCGGTGGCCTCGATGATCTCGGCCTGGGTGTAGACGTGGATGAGGCTGTGGGCATAGACCTTGCGCACCAGCTCCGCCAGGTAGGCCGGCACGTCCATGCCGTCCAGGGTGTGGTGGATGCGGCGCAGCAGCCCGCCCAGCTCGGCTTCGCGTTCCACCAGGTACACCTGGTGTCCCTGCTCGGCGATGGACAGGGCGCAGGTCATGCCCGCCAGGCCGCCGCCCAGGACCAGGGCCGCCTTGTTGACCGGCAGCTCGATCTCCTGCAGGGGCTCCAGGTGGTAGGCCCGGGCCACGGACATGCGTATGATGTCCAGGGCCTTCTTGGTGGCNTCNTCCTTCTCGCGGGCGTGGCACCAGGAGCAGTGNTCCCGGATGTTGGCCATCTCGTANTAGTACTGGTTGAGGCCCGCCTCGCGCAGGGTGTCGCGGAACAAGGGCTCCAGGGTGCGGGGGGAGCAGGCCGCCACCACCACCCGGTTGAGGCCCTTCTCCTTGATCATGTCGGTGATCTCCTTGGCCGCGTTGGTGGCGCAGGAGAAGAGCTGTTCCTGGGCGTAGACCACGTTGGGCAGGCTGAGGGAATACTCCACCGCCGCGGGCACGTCCACCACCCGGCCGATGTTGGCCCCGCAGTGGCACACGAACACGCCGATGCGCGGTTCCTGTTGGGAGACGTCCTCCTCCGGCGGGTAGCTGCGCTCCTGGGTCAGCTTGCCCCGGCGGTAGTCCAAAAGCTGGCCGCACTGGGAGCCGGCCCCGCTGGCGGCGAAAACCGACTCCGGTATGTCCATGGGCCCCTGGAAGGCCCCGGCCACGAAGACCCCGGGACGGGAGGTCTGGATGGGGTTGCCGGGGTCGGTCTTGCAGAAGCCGTGTTCGTCCAGCTCGATGCCGAAGCGGGCGGCCAGCTCGCGGTGGTCGGCGGGCGGGTTCAGGCCCACCGACAGCACCACCAGCTCGAACTCCTCCTCCTGCACGCCCTCGGGGGTGGTGTAGCGCACGATGACGTTGTGGTTGTCGGGGTTCTCGCCCGCCACCGAAGCGTAGCTGCGGATGAAGCGCACCCCGGGCATCTGTTCCGCGCGCTGGAAGTAGCGCTCGAAGTCCTTGCCGTAGGCCCGGATGTCGTTGTGGAAGACGGTGCATTCCACCTCGGGGTCGTGGTCCTTGGCCAATAGCACCTGCTTCTGGCTGTAGGTNCAGCAGACNGCGGAGCAGTAGCTGTTGTCACCGGGGGTGACCCGGCGCGAGCCCACGCAGGAGATCCAGGCGATCTTGCGGGGGTGNTTGCGGTCCGAGGCGCGCAGGATCTCGCCCTCGTAGGGCCCGGTGGCACACAGCAGGCGCTCGAAGTCCATGCTGGTGACCACGTTGGGNTAGNGNCCGTAGCCGTAGGTGCTCTTGAAGCTGGGGTCGAACAGGTCGTAGCCCAGGGCCAGGACGATGGCCCCCACCTTGATCTGGACCNTCTCCGGCTTCTGGGAGAAGTCTATNGCCTCGGCCTTGCANACCGCCTCNCAGATGCGGCACTTGTCTTCCTTGAGGTAGAGGCAGCTCTCGTCGATGTAGGCGATNAGCGGTATGGCCTGGGCGAAGTAGATGTGTATGGCCTTGTTCTGGGAGATCTCCTGGTTGAAGGGNTCGGGGTACTCCACCGGGCANTACTCCACACAGGTGGTGCACCCGGTGCACTCCTCCTCGATCACGTAACGGGGCTTCTTGACCACNCTCACNGTGAAGTCCCCCGCCCTGCCCTCTACGGCCTCCACCTCGGCGTAGGTGAGGACCTCTATGTTGGGATGCCGGCCGACCTCGACCAGTTTGGGCGAGAGAATTCACATGGAGCAGTCGTTGGTGGGGTAGGTCTTGTCCAGCTGGGCCATGTGGCCGCCGATGGCCGGGGCCTTCTCCACCAGATAGACCTTGTAGCCGGCGGAGGCCAGGTCCAGGGAGGCCTGGATGCCGCTGATTCCGCCGCCCACCACCATGACGTCGCCGAACTCGCCCAGCTCGGCGCCCTGGCAAAGCTGCCGGATCTTGTCTTTGAGCAGGTTGTCTTCCATCAGCTCACCCCAAGGGTAAGGTTGCCGGTGTTCATCACTCCTGGGCCGCCAGGGCCTCGCGCACCACCTCGCTGAGGTCCTTGATCTCGATGCGGTCCTCGGCCTCCAGGTTGAGGCGGCTGTCCTCGAAGTTGGTGATGCAGTAGGGACAGGCGGTGACCAGGACCTCGGCGCCCACATCCAGGGCCTGCTGCACCCTCAGGTCGCAGAANCGCTGNCCGCGGGGGGTCTCCATCCAGATGCGTCCCCCCCCGCCGCCGCAGCAGAGGCTGTCCTCGCGCGACTCGGGCAGCTCCACCAGCTCCAGGCCCGGCACCTGCCGCAGCACCTGCC
>MTPE01000338.1 GCA_002011835.1 Desulfarculaceae bacterium JdFR-95
CCACATCTCCCCACGCTCCCGGAGGCGGCCAGGGCCGGCCCCCGCAGGCGGAGGCCGGCCCTGGCCCTGACTCGAGCNTACAGCAANTCGTTCACGAATTTGACGTACTTGCCGTAGCCCTCCTGGTTGAAGAACACGTCATGATAGTGCATGTACTTGGCCANCTCGGGNTCCTCCTTCATCTTCTTGGCGTAGAATTCCATGGCCTTCTCGTGGATGAACTTGCCCACCTCCATGGGGATGATGGCCACCTTGGCCTTGTGNACCTTCTCCGCCTTGCGCATGGCCAGGAAGTCCAGGAACAGACACTCGGCCAGGGACCACTTCATGGATTCGAAAGCGGCCTCCTTGATCTGGGCCTTGAGGTCGTCCGGCACCTTGTCCCACACATCCTTGTTCACGAAGAAAACCAGGTTGCAGGGAGAAGAGCTGTAGGGGTTGAAGTAGATGTACTTGGCCACGTCGGCGAAGCCCAAGTCCACGTCACCGAAGAAGTTGGCGAACTCACAAGCGTCGATCACGCCGCGCTCCATGGCCGGGATCACCTCGCCCGCCGGCATGCCCACCACCGAGCAACCCGCATACTTGAACACGTCCCCGCGCACACCCACCGAACGGATCTTCAGACTCTGCAGGTCCTTGATGGAGCGGATCGGCTTGGTGGAGTAGAGGAAGGTTTCGGTGGTCTGCATGGCGCTGGGCAGGATCTGGACCCCGAACTTCTCCCGCCCGATCTTTTCCAGAAGCTTCCACACCGGGGTGGCGTAGTCCTTGGTGCGGGCCACGTCCTTGGTGCCGTGGTAGAAGGCCATCTTCTCNACCGGCCCCAGACCCGGCGCCGAACAGTACATGCCGCTAGTCCAGTCCTTGCGCATGGTGTAGCAGGTGCAGGCCAGACCGGTGGGGATCACACCCCGCTGCACCGCATTCCACACCTCATAGCCGGGCACGATCTCGCCCGCCGAGTAGCGCTCGAACTTGACCCGGCCGCCCGTCCACTTCTCGATGAAGTCCAGGGTACGCATCTGCAGGTAATGCAGACCGCTGCCCCGCGGCCAGGAAGACTGGCACTTCCACACGAACTCTGGCTTGTCCGCCGCCAAGCCAGAACCCGCCAGCGCCAGCCCCAACACGGCTATCAACCCCAAGACCAAAAGTCTCTTGCTGTGTTTCATGAAGACCCCTCCGTCTGTGTTGATGGAACACACCTAGACTGCCCCTTGGCGCCATATCACTAAGCCCGGCTCCCATGGGTAAACCGTGCCTGTGGCCAACTCTCTCCTGCAAGCTGGTCGTTGTGAGCAAGTCGGCAGCGATGAGCCCGCGGGTCATGACTGCGCGACTCTCCCGGGCCTGGAACCGGCCCGGCCTCCCTGCGGCCGCTCTGCTCGTGACCACCCGGCCCGCGACTCCTCCCGCGGATTCCTTTCGGCGGACCGAGCGCCCTCCCGTGACTGCGATTCAATCAAAGCAAAACGTATGCCACCCCCCTGTCCGCCCGCCTCTCTACGCCCTGGGCACGCTTCTTGAATTCCTGAGCCCGAGAGCCCCACCCGGGCCCTCTGGTCCGCCGCGCCGGACCATCCCTGCCACCTCTATCCGGGAGGGAACGCCATGAACTCCTTGGGCCGGAAGTGCTGCCAACTCTGCGGCCTGGTAGCCTCGGGCTTGCTGCTCGCGCTCTTGGCCGCGCCGCTCCCCCTCTGGGCCAAGGGCTGCTTCCCGCAGGTGTATTACGACCTGCTGCTCCGTCCCCTGCCCCAGGAGGCCTCCTCGGGCGACCCCCGCCTGGTGGGGCTCAGCGACTACCTGGCCAGCAAGGGCAAAGACCCCCACGCCAAGGAGGGCTCGGGCTGCATGTGCGGGGTCAACCACGGTCGCTGGGACCAGATATTCCTCAATGCCTCGCCCCGAGACCCCGCGCGGGCCCCGGTGAGTTTCCGCCTGCAGACCCTGGCCCTGGAGTTCTTCGACCGCCACGGCAAGCCCCAGGGGTGCCGCTTCCAACTGGACGCCAAACGTCTGCCTGAATGCCTTGACGCCGCGATGAAAACCCGCGGCTTCCGGCCCTACTATGCCGAAGGCGGCCACAGCGACGCCCCCGACCTCCTGGAGCCGGGCGAGAACGTCCTGGGCTGCCTCTGCTTACCTCGGGAGCAACGCCACAAGTCGGGCTATGTCCTGCTCAGCCTGCACTACCAGCCGCTGGTGTTTTTCACCTCCCTGCCAGGCTCTCGGGCCAAGGTTCGCCGTCAGGCCGGCTTCCTGGTGCTTCACGAAGACCGGATCATTTCGAGGCTGGCACCAGGCCAGGGCGCCTACTTCCACTTTCATCTGCCCTCCCCTCTGGTGGTACGCAGAGGAGTGATCGAGCTGGGGGATGCCCGCCACCTGGCCCTTTACACCAGCCTCCGCTGGCAGCCCTCCCTGGCCCAGTGGCGACGCGGCCGGCGGGAGTTGGAAGACCTGTCTCCTGCTGAGCTCTTGATCCTGGTGCGTGCCACCGGACCGCAGGCGCAGGGGAAACTCCACCTGCACCTGCAGCTCAGTACCTCCTCCGGCCAGTTGCCCCATCTGTCTTTGCGTGCGGCGGATCGGGTAGTGGCCAGAGCGGTGGCTCCCCCAGGGCAACGCGTGTTCAAAGCCTATGTGTTGGGATTGGGTTCACCTCGGGCCGAGGCCCAGGACAGCGCTCCCGCCCGTCCCTGCTGCTCCCGCTAGGCCCCGGGGCACCGCTGTCGGGCGCGGTCAGGGCGTGGGGAACAACATGCCCTCCAGGTAGGCGTCGGCAAAGGCGGGATGGGCGGCCAGCTCCAGGTAGCGCATGCGGCTTGCCATCTGTTGGGCGCGCCGGCGTTGGGAGCAGGACAACAACATCATGCTGGCGCCGGTGCCAGCGGCGTTGCCCAGGCTGGTGATCATCTCCGGCCTCACGCCGGGCAACAGGCCGATGGCACACAGGTCGTCCGGGTCCAAGTAGCTGCCGAAGGCTCCGGCCAGCAGCACCCGCTCCACCCCCGGCAAGCCCAGCTCGTCCAGCATCAATCGGGCGCCGGCGTGGATGGCCCCCTTGGCCAACTGCAGTTGAGACAGGTCGCGATGGGTGAGCACCAGGTCCTGGCCGGTGCCGGTCCGGCCGGCCGGCGCCAGGAGGTACTCCTGGCCCTGGTCTCCTTGGCGCAGGCGGTCTCCCAACACCTCGGCCACGAAGCCGCCCTGGGGCTCCAGCCCGCCGGCACGTACCAGGGCGGCCGCGGCCGAGACCAGTCCCGAACCGCAGATGCCCAAGGGCGCCATCTCCCCGGTCACGGACAGATGCGGCTCACCCGTATGGGGATCCAGGGCCACGCGCTCCACCGCACCGGGAGCGGCACGCATGCCCCAGCGGATCTGGCCGCCCTCGAAGGCCGGGCCCGCGGCGGTGGAGCAGCAGAGCATCTCCCCCGCCGTGGCCAGGACCAGCTCGCCGTTGGTGCCCAGGTCCACCAGCAGGGTGGGCTCCTCCACCTGGTCCAGCCCCCCGGCCAGGGCCGCGGCCACCGCATCCGCGCCCACAAAGCCGGCCTTGACCGGTGGCAGATACACCTGTGCCTCGGGCGCCAGGCCCAGCTCCAGCTCATAAGCGGGGAGTTCCACCGCCTCTCCCCGCAAGGGCTGGTAGGGCGGCCGGGCCAGGCCACCCGGAGGCAGGCCCAACAGGATGTGGTGCATGGCGGTGTTGCCCACCACGGTGGCGGCGAAGATGCGGGCGGGCTCGGCCCCGGCCTCCTGGCAGGCCTGGTGGGCCAGGGCACGGATGCAGCGCCGGGCCAGGCGGGAGAGCAGGGCCAAGCCCTCGGTGCGGGACTCACACAACGAGATGCGGCTGATCACGTCCTCGCCGTGGGCCACCTGGGGGTTCATATCCGCTGCGGTGGCCAGGCGGCGTGCATCGCGCAGGTCGTAGAGGAAGGCCACCACCGTGGTGGTGCCCAGGTCCACGGCCAGGCCCAGGCAGGGCCCCTCCCCGGCCGCGGCCAGGGCCCCCGGGGGCGGGTCCAGGGTCAGGGAGCCGAGGTCCGCGGTGGTGAGGATCACCTGCTGCCGGCGGCGGCTCTGGGGCGGCACCCAGACCACGGCCCCGGCCCCGGCCGTAGCCTGGCAGGCCAGGCGCCAGCCCGCATCCCGCTCGGCCGGGCCCAGGTGTTCGGCCTCGGCAGGGGTGGGCGCGGACACCGGCCCCTCCACCCGCACCCGGCAGGCGCCGCACAGCCCCTTGCCCCCGCAAGCGGACTCCAGCTCCAGGCCCGCCCGCCGGGCCAGTTCCAGGATGCTGAGCCCTGCTACGGCCGCCACTCGGCGTCCCGCGGGCTGGAAGACTATCTCGGAATCATCCCGGACCAACTCCTGCCTCCTCCGCCAAGGACGGGGGCGGCCCGCCGCAGGGCCGCCCCGGCATGAGGGGTGAGGAAGGGAGGGACAAATCTTATGCCAGCCCCAACAGCTCCTTGGTGACCTTGACCGCGCCGGCAGCGTCGGGGGCATAGCCGTCGGCGCCGCAGGTCTCGAGCGCAAACTTCTCGGTCACCGCCGCGCCGCCGCAGATCACCTTTACCTTGTCGGCGATATCACTCTGCTTGATGGCCTCCACCGTGGCCTTGACGTGGGGATCTCCGGTGGTGAGCAGGCTGGACATGCCCACCACGTCTGCGCCCAGTTCGCGGGCCTTCTCCACGAAGGTCTCGGGAGGCACGTTTTCACCGATGTTGTGCACTTCGAAGCCGCTGGACTGCAGCATCAAGACCACCAGGTTCTTGCCGATGTCGTGCAGATCGCCGAACACGGTGCCGATCACCACCGTGCCCAGCTTTTTCCCTGAACTTCCACTGCCCTCGATGTGGGGCTTGATCACCTCCAGTCCTTCCTGCATGGTGCGAGCGGCGATCATCATCTCAGGCACGAAGATCTTCTTGGCTTCGAAACGGGCCCCCACCTCCTTCATGGCCTCGATCATGTAGTCGTTAATGATGACGTGGGGGTCCACGCCCTCGGCCAGCGCGGCCTCCACCAAGGGAACGATGTCCTTGCGCCGGCCCTTGCTCACTGCCTCCTTGATTGCCTCCAGGTCTGCCACAGACGGTCCTCCTAGTCGTCCTCGGGGAACTGCTCGCGATAGGCGCTGATATAGTTCATGGCGAACTCGTCCCGCCCCAGGAAGAGATCGGCCAATAGCAGGGTGCGCCGGATCTCCCAGATGGTGGGGTCGGTGATGGGACAGGTAAGCCCGTTCATCACGGCCATGGCCAGGAACACACAGTTGACTGCCCGCCGTTCAGGCAGGCCATAGGAGATGTTGCTGGCCCCGATGGTCTGGTTGACGCCGAGCCGGTCGCGGATGCGGGCCAGGGCGGTAAGCGCGGTGAGCCCGGCCTGGTCGTCGGCGGCCACGCTCATGGCCAGAGGATCGATGATCACGTCCTCGGTGGCGATGCCCAGGCGTGCGGCCTCATTGAGGATCTTGTCGGCGATGGCCAAACGGGTGTCCACGTCGTTGGGGATGCCGCGGTCGTCCATGGTCAGCGCCACCACCGCGGCCCCATACTGGGCCACCACCGGCAGTACTTCCTTGAGCTTGGCCTCCTCGCCGTTGACGGAGTTGACCAGCGCCTTGCCCTCGTAAACCTCCAGCCCTGCGGCCAACACCTTGGGGTCGGCGGAGTCGATGCACAGGGGCACGTCGGTCACCTCGCGCACCGCGGCCAGGGCCTGGCGCATGAGGGCAGCCTCGTCTGCGCCCGAGATGCCCACGTTCACGTCCAGGATGCGGGCGCCGGCTTCCACCTGGCGGCGGGCGTCCTCCTTCAGCAGCGCCATGTCACCCGCCTCCAGGGCCGCGGCCAGCTTGCGGCGGCCGGTGGGGTTGATGCGCTCGCCGATGATCACCACCGGCTGATCAGGGCCGATGATCACTTCCTGGGAGTGGCTGCTGATCCGGGTATGCATGGTGTCCTCGCTCAAGACAGGCGCCCGTATTCCATGGCCGTGCGCCGGGCCGCGCGCACGTTCTCGTCCGGCACCCCGTCGGTGAGCCCCACGGTGTCGATGGAGAAGTTCTCCAGGGGCGCACCCTGGTCGATGGCGTCGCGCACCGCGGCCGCCACCTCCTCGGGAGTGCCATTCTTCATCAGTACGGGGCTGATGCGGGCATTGAAGGCCACCTGGGGCCCCAGCACCTTGCGGTTCTCGGCGAAGCTGGAGCCAAAGCCCGCCTCCACGAACACCAGGTTGGGCACCTGGGCGTAATACTCCACCACCGGGTCTAGGTTGCCACAGTGGTGGATGCCGAAGGGGTGGCAGGCCTCGGCCAGCATGATGTCGTAGGGCAAGCCGAACTCGCGGTAAGTCTCCCCGGAGATCTGCTCCACGGTGCAGTTGGGCACACAGTAGATACTGGGGTCGCACATGGGGGTCACGTCCATGGCCCCGCTGCCGGTGATGGGGTAGACCAGCTTCCACAAGTCGATGATGCACTCGGCGCAGAACTTCAGCAGGCGATGAGCAAAGTCCGGGTCCTCGAAGTAGTCGATGTACAGTTCGTCGCCGCGCAGCTTCAAGGCCAGGTTCTGCACCCCGGTCACGTTGATGTCTCCCACCACGCGTCCATATTTGGCCTTGAGGTGCTCACACTGCTTGAGCATGCCGGCCATGGGTTCGGCTTTGGGGAGGTCGGGCTTCTTCAGACGCTCGCACTCCTCCTTGGAGAGATTCAGGGGCATGGCCCAGGGCAGGGCCCCTTCCTCGTAGACGATCTCGCAACCGAACACCGCGGGCAGCATGACCATGCCAAAGGTGATCAGAGGCTTGGGGTCGGGGTTGGGGTCGCCCAGGCCCACGTCACCGAACTGCTCGTACAGGGCACGCTGCTGTTGCATGCCCACTTCCACCCGGTAGTCCGGGTCGTAGTAGTATTCCCGCGTGCCCACCAGGATGCCGTGGTTGGCTGCCCACCAATCCGGGTAGAAACCCACGCCCAGAGGTACGTGCTCTTTCTTCGCCACCTCTCGCTCCTTTGCTTGGCGCCAGTGCTACAGGACACCCTCACATGCTACAACTTGCGTGCCAAAATCGAAAGGTCTGCCCCGGCCGGAGCCCCAAAAGCAGCCGTCAACTGGCCAGATTGTGTATGTTTGTTGCAGGGAGGGACCGGTGCTCACCTGGCCAGGGGCCTTGAGGGCAGCCGCGAGTGACGCTTCTGCCCGCCCCCGGTGCATTAATGCACCAAGTCGAGGCTTTGGTGCATTAATGCACCGGGGGCGGGCGGGA
>MTPE01000192.1 GCA_002011835.1 Desulfarculaceae bacterium JdFR-95
TTTGGGGGAAGCTGCAGGAGGCGCTCGGTATGCCGCCGGGCCGGGGGCGGCATCTCCTCGCGGCCGTAGAGCCAGGCCCAGGCCAGGGAGGGGTCACACCCAGCTCCCGCGCCAGGTGATGCACGCGCCACCCCTTACGGGCCAGGGCGGCCCGCACCTGGGGCCAGCGCATGAGGGGACAGCCTGGATGGCGTAAGACCACGCCGGACTACTCACTCCGGCGCCTGGCCGGGGCTCGGCTGGACACGACACCCAGCGGTGCCGCCGGGCACGCCGGGGTGCTCGCTCGGCGCAGGGTGCGGCGGGTGGCCGCGGGGCCGACGCTAGGTGGCGGCCGGGGCGGGCTGCTGGGGCGCCAGGTAGGAAGCCAGCAGCGAGGCCACGTCCATCTTGCGCTCCATCACCTGCCCACACACGCTGCAGGTCACGGTGTGGTCGTCGATGCCGGTGATGCGAACCTCCTGATGCTGGCAGGCGCTGCACGTGTACTCGTAAGCTGGCATGTGTCCGCTCCTTGGCGAAGGGTCCATTGCGCCCCCTTTGGGGCACTTTGCACCCCACCTTTAGGCAACTTTCGTACCATGTGGCGGAAACCGAGGAGGGTTTTGGGTATAAGTATCTGGGATCAAATACGATATTGTGTGCGGGCTGCTGAGGGGGCGACCAAGCGCCCGTTTTCACAAGGCCACATTCCCCAGCTTTTCAGAGGAGTTTTGGACCATGGTTTGGGGAAAAATGCCCCATTTGGGGCGGCCCTCTTACTCGGGCAACTCCAAGGTGAAGGACTTCATGGCCGACAGGGCCGCCTCGTGGGTCAGGTCGTGGCGTATGGGGGTGATGGTGATGTAGCCTTGGGCCAGGGCCACGAAGTCGGTCTCCGGGCCGCCTTCGCTGCCCAGGGTCTCGCCGCCCAGCCAGTAGTAGGTGTTGCCGCGGGGGTCCTGGCGGGGGATGAACTCCTCCACCAGCCGCGCCCGGCTCTGGCGGCAGAAGCGCACTCCCCGGATCTGGTCAGGGGGCAGGGCGGGGACGTTGACGTTCAAGGGCACCAGGGGGGGCTGGCCGGGCAGAGGCAGGCGCTCCACCAGGTGGGCGATGAAGCGGGCGGCGAAGGAGAAGTCGGCCTGGGGCTGGTGGGTGTCCAGGGACACGGCCAGTCCCGGCAGGCCCAGGATGGCGGCCTCGGTGGCGGCGGAGACCGTGCCGGAGTAGAGTACGTTGACCCCTACGTTGGCGCCCAGGTTGATGCCGCTGACCACCAGCTCCGGGGGGCGGGGCATCAGTTCGTTCAGGCCCAGCTTCACACAGTCGGCCGGGGTGCCGCGCACGGCCCATCCGGTCAGCCCGCTGCGCGGCCGCAGGGGGCGCACTCGGATGGGGTCGGCCAGGGTGATGGCGTGCCCCACCGCCGACTGCTCGCTCTCCGGCGCCACCACCGTGACCTGGTGCCGGGCGCTCAGGGACTGGTAGAGGGCGGCCAGTCCCGGGGCGTACACCCCGTCGTCGTTGGTGAGCAGGATACGCATAACAGGCGGATGGTAGCCTCATGTCTCGGGCTTGTCAAACCTCCCTGCATTGACAACCACCCGCCCTCCGCTTACCTTTTATTCACCCCATCCCCTGAACATGGAGGTGAGGTGGCGATGAACCAGTTCAAGACCGCGTTGTTGCTGGGCCTGCTCACCGCCCTGTTGGTGGCGGTGGGCGGGGCGGTGGGTGGCCGCACGGGCATGATGATCGCCCTGGTGGTGGCCGCGGCCATGAACTTCTTCTCCTACTGGTACTCGGACCGCATCGTGCTGTCCCTGTACCACGCCCGGCCCGTGGACGAGACCACCGCCCCGGGCCTGGTGGCCACGGTACGCGAGCTGGCCCAGAGCGCGGGGCTGCCCATGCCCCGGGTGTANGTGATCGACGACCCCACACCCAATGCCTTCGCCACCGGCCGCGACCCGGCCCACGCCGCGGTGGCGGTGACCACCGGCATCCTGGAGCTGCTCTCCCCCCGCGANCTGCGCGGGGTGCTGGGCCACGAGCTGGCCCACGTCAGGGACCGCGACATACTGATCAGCTCGGTGGCCGCCACCCTGGCCGGCGCGGTGATGGTCCTGGCCAACATGGCCCGCTGGTCCATGTTCTTCGGCGCCTCGGACGACGAAGAAGAGGGNGGCGGCCTGGGCGTGGTGGGGCTGCTGCTCATGTCCATCCTGGCCCCCATCGCGGCCATGCTGGTGCAGATGGCGGTGAGCCGCAGCCGGGAATACCTGGCCGACCGCCAGGGGGCCCTGATAGCCCAGGATCCCCAGGCCCTGGCGGACGCGCTCACCAAGCTGGAGCAGGCCAATCAGGCCCGGCCCATGCTCCAGGCCCGGCCCCAGACCGCCCACATGTTCATCGTCAACCCCCTGGCGGGGGGCAGCTTCGCCAGCCTGTTCTCCACCCACCCCCCCATCCCCGAGCGGGTGGCGCGCCTGCAGGCCCTGGCCGCAGAGATGACCGGCGCCCCGGCGCCCGCCACCGCTCAGCCCTTCCTGCGCGACCAGGCGCCGCCCCCTCCACCGCCGCCGCCTCCCCCCAGCGCCGGACGCCGGCGGGGAAGGATCGACTGGTCGTGAGGCGCCTGGCCTGGGCCGCGCTGTGGCTGCTGGCCGTGGGGGCGGCCCTGCCCGCGGCCGGCCCGGCCTGGGCCGACCGCAGCCACCGCATCACCCCCGTGGTGCGGGTGGTGCGCCAGGNNGCNCCNGCGGTGGTGAACATCGCCACCCGGGGGCGGGTGCGTATCAGCCCCTTCGCCACCGGCGACCCCCTCATGGACCGCTTCTTCGAGGAGTTCTTCGGGCCCATGTCGCGCGAGCACAGCAGCCTGGGCTCGGGGGTGATCATCGACGGCAAGCNGGGCCTGATCGTCACCAACGCCCACGTGGTGCGCCGGGCCAGCGAGATNCGGGTGCAGCTGGCGGACAAGCGGGTGTTCCAGGCCCAGGTGGTGGGTGCCGACCCCGACGGCGACCTGGCCCTGCTGCGTATCTCCTCCCGCCGGCCCCTGCCCCAGGTGCGCCTGGGCGACAGCGACGAGCTGATGATCGGCGAGCAGGTGGTGGCCATCGGCAACCCCTTCGGCCTGGCCCACACCGTGACCACCGGCGTGGTCAGCGCCCTGCACCGGCGCGTGCGCACCAGTGACGACCACTGGCTGGAGGACNTGATCCAGACCGACGCCAGCATCAATCCCGGCAACTCCGGCGGCCCCCTGCTCAACGTGGANGCCGAGCTGGTGGGCATCAACACNGCCATCTTCCGCAACGCCCAGGGCATCGGCTTCGCCATCCCGGTCAACCGCCTCAAGCGGGTGGTGGCCGACCTGGAGAGCGAGGGGGTGGTGGTGCCGGTATGGCTGGGCCTGCGCCTGCAGGAGGTGAACCGCGACATCGCCGCGGTGTTCGGCCTGGCCCGGCCCCTGGGGGTGTTGGTGCGCGAGGTCCTGGCCAAGAGCCCGGCCGCCCGCGCCGGCCTGCGCCGGGGAGACCTGATCGTGGCCCTGGACGGGCGCGTGCTGCGCGACCTGGCCGACTACCGCGCGCGGCTGGCCGCCCTGCCGCCGGGACGGGCGGTGGTGCTGAGCATCCAGACCCGCAAGGGGGTGTTCAAGAAGCGGCTGGTGGTGGAGCGCTATCCCCTGGAGCGGGGCCACCAGCGGGCCTGGTTCACCTTCGGCATCAGCGTGCGCGAGATGAGCCCCCTCGACGCCCGCCGCCACGGAGCGCCCCTGGGCAGCGGGGTGGTGATCAGCCGCGTGCGCCCCGGCTCCCAGGCCCTGGAGGCGGGCATCCGGCCGGGGGACCTGCTGATCGCCATCGGTGACAAGCCGATACCCGACGTGAGCACCTTCCTGCGCGAGCTGGCCCGCAAGCGCCTCTACCCCCGCCTGCGCCTCACCGTGCGCCGCGGGCCGGTGCGCCAGACCATCCTCATGCGCCAGTGAGCCTCGGCAAAGGAAGGGCCGCGTCTGTCCACGGCTTCCCNCTGTGGGCNAGGGGGCCGGCACCTCTCATTGGGGAGAGCCTGAAACCCCGGCTCGGCACGCACAGAGCACCTGCCCGGCAGGCAAAGACGATGCCGCCGCGGTTGGTTGGGGTGGCAGTGAACCGAGGGAAAGAACCCCACCAGGCAGCCTGAACAAGGTGGCCTCTGGTCTGCCGTGACTGGGAAGGCTGGGCGGATCGCGCCGGGGGCTACTTGTAGATCACCAGCTTGTCGCCCACCTTGAGCACGTCTCCCCGCTTGAGGTTGTTCCAGCGCATCAGATCCTTCATGCGTACCTTGTAGCGCTGGGCGATGGTGAACAGGGTGTCGCCCCGCCGCACCACGTAGGTCAGCTTCTTGCGCTTGAGCTTCTTCTTGGGGGCCGGCTTGGGGGGCTGGGCCGCGGTGCGTTGGGACTTGGCCTTGGTCGTGGGTTTGGCCGCAGGGGTGGCGGCCTTCTTGCTGGTGGGCTCGGCCGCCGACTGAGGGGAGGAGGGGGCGGCCGCAGGGGTGGAGCGCTTGCGCGCGGCCAGGGAGGAGAGTCGGCTCTCCACGATCAGGTTGTCCAGGCGGTCCTGCAGGGCGGCCACCTTGGCGTTCAGTTCGGTGAGCTGGGTCACGGTGCCGGCCTTGTTGGCCAGTGACTGCAGCTCCTTCTCCAGGGTGACCAGACGCAGCATGAGCTGGCCCACGTCTTTTTCCAATTTGGCCACCCGTTCGGCCGCGCCGCCAGGGACCACCTCCGGCGACATGGGAGGCCCGGGCACCGGCTCCGGCCGGCTGAAGGCGGCCCAGGCCGCCACGGCCAGCGCCGCCAGGGCCACGATCAGGCTCACCACCGCCAGTCCGCCTCCCCGCCGTGGGGGGGGAGTCGCAGGGGCGCCGGGGGAGGGGTAGGGCGCCTCCGGCGGGCCCGGCTCGGNTTGGGGGGCGTCGCCCAGGTCGATACGCGGTCCCATGTCGTCGTAGGGGCTGGCCATGGATAGCGCTCCGCTTTTGTGGTTTCCCGTGGCTGAAGATATATCATCCCCGCCCCGCGGCCACAAGGGCGGGGCAGAGCAACGGACCGGGCCGCCGGGCTCAGAGGCCGGGTGACTTCCCTGGACCAGAGGCGCAGACCGTCCCTACTGGGTGCCGATGAAGTCGGGCCGGAATGCCTCGCGGGGCCAGGTGAGGGCCTCCTCGATCTGGGCCAGGAGCCTGGTGCGGTCTTGGGGCAGCCGCCCGCGCAGGTCCAGGTAGTTGGTGTAGTGGTCGCTGAACAGGCGGGCGGGTCCCTCCAGACGGGAGATCAGCTCGCGGCACTCGGCCAGGATCTGGTGTGGGCTGCAGAGGGTGAAGCGGCCCTTGCGCAGCCAGTGTAGGAGCAGGGTGTTCACCTTGGGCACCAGGGTACGCAGGCGGATGGTGACGGGCCCGGCGGCGTTGATCCGGTTGAGCACCGCGGCGGTGGCCCGGGCGTGGTCCAGGCTGTGCTCCGGGCCGGCCAGGCCCAACAGCACGTAAAGGTTCAGCTCCAGGCCCGCGCTCAGGGCCATGCGCCCGGCCCGCACCTGTTGGGCGGGGTCGGTGCCCTTCTTGTGGCGGCGCAGGGTGGGNTCGTGGCCCGACTCCAGGCCCACGTGCAGGCGGGTGAGCCCGGCCGCGGCCAGCTCGGCCAGGCCCGCCGGGCCGTGAGCCTCTATGGCCGGGAAGGAGGCGTAGGTGGTGATGCGCTCCAGGCGGGGGAAGAGCCGCCGGGCGGTGCGGCAGATGCGGGCCAGGTTCGCGGTGGGCATGGCCAGGCTGTTGCCCGCGGGCAGGAAGATGGTGCGCACCCTCTCCCCCAGCTCGACCGCGGCCTGGGTCAGGTCCGCCTNCACCTCNGCCACNGNCCGCACCCGAAAAGCGGGCCCCTTCTTGTACACCATGCAGAACGAGCACTTGTTGTGCGGGCAGCCCACCGTGGCCTGCACCAGCAGGCTGTCGGCCTCCGAGGGCGGGCGGTATATGGGTCCTTCGTAGCGCATGGTTCTGGTAAAGCATACCGCCTGGAGTGGGCGGGCGCAGCCTTGAGGGGGGCAGGTGGTCAGGGCCGCAGCGGCCGTGGTAACATACTTTCACACATCGCACATCTGGTCAGCAGCGGGGGAGGCCCATGAGCGGCGGGGACAAGGCGGCCGAGATCCTGGCCCGGGTGAGGGAGTCTGGGGCGGTGCCCAGCCTCTCGCCCCTGGCGGTGCGCCTGGTGGAGCTGGCTGCCGACGATACCACCAGCGCCAGCGACCTGCAGAAGATCATCGAGCAGGACCCGGGGCTGGTGGCGCGTCTGTTGCGCCTGGTCAACAGCCCGGTGTTGCGGCGCAGCGAGGACGAGATCACCAGCGTCTCGCGGGCGGTGGTGCTGTTGGGCCTGCGCGAGGTGCGCATCATGGCCCTGTCCATCAGCCTGCGCGACACCCTGCCCCTCAAGAGGGGCGACCAGGACTATTATCTCTATTGGCGCTCCTCCCTGCACCGAGCGGTGATGGCGCGAGAGATCGCCCGCACTCTGAGCCTGGCCGAGAGCGAGGAGGCCTTCGTGGCCGGGCTGTTGCTGGAGCTGGGCCTGCCCATCCTGTTGGTGGTGCTGGAGGAGGGGGAGAGAGAGGGCTTCCCCGGTTTCGGCGCCTCCTTGGCCGAGCAGTTGGCCTGGGAACGGACGCGGGTGGGGGTGGACCACCGCCAGGTGGGACGCCAGGTGTTGTCCGACTGGGGTCTGCCTGCGCTTCTGGTGGAGTGCCAGCAGGTGGTGGAGGAGGCCAAGGCCCGACAGGCCCCGCCCTTGGTCCGGGTGACCGACTTCGCCCGCCGCGCCACCGAGGCCTTCTTCCTGCCCCAGGTGAACCTGGCCGACATCTACCGCGTGGCACGGCTGTGGTTCGGACTGGAGGACGAGCGGGTGAACCAGGTGCTGGCCTCCACCCTGGACTACGTGGGCGAGGCCGCCCAGGCCCTGGACATAGAGCTGAACCGCGAGGCCGACCTCTTGGCCATCATGGAGAAGGCCAACCAGGCCCTGAGCCGTCTGTCCACCCAGATGGCCCCGGCCCTGCAGCAGGTGGTGCGGGGTGGGGGCGAGGCCCCGAAGCAGGCGCCGGAGGTGGCGCGGGTGCGCGAGGAGACCATGGTGGACACCCTGGAGGCGGTGGCGCACGAGATACGCAACCCTCTCATGAGCGTGGGGGGGTTCGCCCGCCGTCTGGCCGAGATGACCGCGGGGGCTGACGAGCGCGCCCGGCAG